>JBBDNX010000286.1:0-5132 GCA_040877345.1 Pirellulales bacterium | reverse complement strand
CGTCAACAATCACATCCTGCTATTGGGAGTCGTTGCCGCGCTGGTGCTGTCGCTGGAGCGGCTGGCACAAGCCATCGAAGTTGATGGCGGCGCGGGTCACCGGGTATGGCCGCGGTTGATCTGGTGCGGAACGCTGGCGGGCGCCGGATACACGATCGACCTGGGAGTCGGGCCGGTGCTGTTGCTCGCGACGGTCGGTCTGGTCGCCTACCGGTGCCGCAGCCTGGCGTCGATGGCGGCCTTTGTCGTGGCGGCCGTCCCTTGGCTGGCGCTGCACCATGTGCTGAACTACGGGATCGGCGGCACGTGGACACCGGCGAGCGCTGCCCCGCAGCACTTTGTCTGGCCCGGCTCGCCTTTCAACGCCAGCAATATGACGGGCGGCTGGAACCACGAATCGCTGCCCCGCGGCATGTTGTATGCCGTTGCCATGCTGCTGGGCAAGCGAGGTCTCGTCACCCACAGCTTGCCGCTCTTGCTGGCATTGCCCGGTTTCGTCCTGCTGTGGCGGCGGCGGTCGCGGCACTGGCCGGAGCTGCTGTTTGCAACCGGGCTCTTCGGCGGTACGTGGCTGTTGTATGCCGCCGCCTCGAACAATTACTCCGGGCTCTGCTGCTCGATCCGCTGGTTCGTGCCCCTGTTGGCCCCCGGCTACTACGTGTTGGCGGTCCTGCTGGCGGAGCATCCCCGGCTGCGGCCCGATTTCCTGGTGCTCAGCGCGGCCGGCGGCCTGATGGGCGGGTTGATGTGGTGGCACGGACCATGGCATGCGCGGACCGGTCCTTGGTTGTGGCCGCTGGTGGCCGCAGCCCTGGCAGGTTGGTGGTGGACCGCTGGCAAACGGCGCCAGACGGCGTTGGAGCGTGAAATCGCCTGTTCGGCAGCGGTCGCGGCCAAGATTTAGCGCCGCGGGGCGAATAGCCCTCATCCGGCCCATGGACGCTTGAATCCATGGCCCGCCGTGGCACAATCGAGCTATGTGTCCGTGCCACTGCTTGGAGGCTGCCGTAGTCCGCCAAAGGCGGACGAGAAGCAGTGTCGAGGAGAAACGATGCATACGGCACTGCTTGGTCCGCCTTGGCGGACCTTAGAGCGGCCGCGAAGCAGTGGCACCCGGAAAGAGCAGTGGCACCCGGGAAGAGCAGTGGGACTTTGGAGAGTTTTATGTTGATGCCGCAGTTTTCGCTGCGCTGGGTGCTGGGGCTAACGGCCGTCGCCGCGGTGATGTCGCTCGTTGCGGCCATGGCGGTGCGGGGCTCGTTCTGGGCAGCCGCTGTCACGATCGCACTGGTGGCGCTGGCCGTGGCGATGCTGGTCCATGGCGCGATGTTCTTTGTGATATGGTTATTCTCATTGGTAGCGCCGCGGTCGCGGCGGCCCGCCAGCCAGCGGGCCGAGACGCCTTTTGCGGCCAGCGCGCCGCCGCTGCCGGGCGCACCAGCGCCCGCGGGCCACCCGCCCGAGGGGTAGATTGTTTGGATATCGCCTGAACCAAGACCGGCTTGATTCACCGTCAAACGCCAGCCATCGAGGTAACCTGTGTCCGCACCGACCATTTGGCGCTGTGTCCGATCGACGGTTCTGGCTCTGGTCGTGCTGGCGGCATTTCCGCGGGCGGTGTCGGCGACTTCGGGGACCGTCATCACCACGACAGGCAAGGGGCTGTCGCTGACGGTGGATACGCGCTGGGTGAACGGCGCCGGGTTCCGGCCTGTCTGGATCGATGTGATCCCGACCATCGCCACCGCGGCCGACCGCACCCTCACCATCGAGTTTCGAGCCCGATCGATGTTTGGGGGAAACCAGGATTTGTTGGTGAGCCAGGACATCGAGCTGCCGGCCGGCAGCACCGGCGTCACCAGCGTGCTGTCGGTGCCGCAGCATGTTCCCTGGACGCAATACGAGCTTTCGGTTTATGAGGACGGCCGCTTCTCCAAAACCCTTTCGCAGTTGAGCATCGGCCTGCCCGTCTGGAGCCATGGAAATGAAGCGCTGCCCAACATTCTTTGCATCACTGCCACGGCACCGCCGGCCGCGGCTGCGCCTGCGCCGGCAGCGCCGGGAACGGGCGCAGCGATCGCGAGCGAGGATACATCGACCCTGGCCGAGCTGCTCCCCGCCGACAGCAACCAGGGCTACTATGCGCCAGCCCCCGTCCAGACCGGGGCGTCCGTCCAGTTGAACACGCAGATCGGGCTGGCGGTGGACCGATTGCCGACGAAGTGGATCGACTATTCCGAGTTGGACATCATTTGCATTTCCAGGCCGGCGCTCGACGAGCTTGCCAGTCATCCCAAGCGATTGAAGGCGCTGGGCGACTGGGTGGCGGCGGGGGGCAACCTGTTTGTCGAAGGGCTGGGCGACGATTTTGCCGGGCTCAGTGAAGTCGAAAAGGCGTTCGAGCTGCCTGGGCTGGAAACGCCCGCGGGGGGCGATGCGATGCATCGCGGCTGGTCTCTGCCCCCGCAGTCGGCAAATCAAGGCCTGGTCGAGAATCCTTTCGGTCGAAGTGAGACCATCGTACAGGAACAGGTCGTGCAGGTTGGCCCCGACGGCGTGCCAGTGACGCTACCCAAGACGGCGCCGGCACCGGTCGAGCCGCCGGGCGACCCGGCGCAGCCGCCTTTCGTCTACCGGCCTCTGGGGATGGGAATCGTGGTGGGCATTTCCAAAGACAGCGCCTTTTCTCTTTCAATGCGTCAATGGGCGTGGGTCCTCAACACGCTCGGCCCCGACCGCTGGTTGTGGTACCGGCGTCACGGCGTCTCGATGCAGCGGGAGAACAGCGACTTCTGGAATTGGCTGGTGCCGGGCGTGGGGATGGCCCCCGTGACCGAGTTCAGGCTGTTGATCACCCTGTTTGTCGTCTGCATCGGCCCGCTCAATTACTTCTGGCTCAAGCGGCGCGGCCAGTTGCACCTGCTGGTGCTGGTGGTGCCGCTTTGTGCATCGGTGGTCACGTTGGCGTTGTTCGGATATGCGCTGCTGGCCGACGGGCTCGATGTCCGCGTGCGCAGCCGCAGTTACACCCAGATCGATCAGCGCCGTGGCGAGGCGGTTTGCTGGTCGCGGCTGTCCTACTTTTCCGGCTTGACTCCCTCGGACGGTCTGCGCTTTCCATCCGACGTGGCCGTATTGCCCATCGAGCCGCGAGGCACCTCCGATTCCCGCAGCCAGGCCCGCCGCACCCTGATCTGGTACGACGACGAGTACCACCTGCCCAGCGGCTGGCTCAGCTCCCGCACCAGGACGCAACTGCTCACCGTCCGAAGCCGGCAAACCCAGGCCGGTTTGCGTTTCATCGAGTCTGTTTCAGGGCCGCCCCGCGTTGAAAACCGCCTCGGCTCCACCATCAAGCGATTGCTGCTGGCCGATTCCAGCGGTACACATTTTCGGGCCGTGAACGTGGCGGAAGGGGCCGAAGTTCCCCTCGAGCCGGCCGACCTGAGGGCCGAGCGGGAAGCCCTGGGAAAGGTATTTCAGGAAAACGCACCGCAGGTTCCCGAAGGGCTCGATCCCCGGGCCTTCGCCGACTCCTTTGGCTACGGCAATCGCTACAGGTACTGGAGCAGCACCTCGGCCAACGCGCCAGCGGCGTCGCTGCATTCAAGTTGCCTGGAACGTGCCATTTCGCGGGCGATTGCCGACCCCGGACGCTTTCAGCCGGTCGCCGCGCCCCTGGCACCGCGGTCGTACGTGGCCGTCGTCGACCGATCACGGGAAGTGCTCTACGGAGTCGAGCGGGTCAGGGAGCAGGCCAGCCTGCACGTCGTGACGGGAACCTGGTAGCCGCCATGATCAGCAGCCACCCGATGATCGAGCTAAGGGGCCTGTATCGCTTTTTCGGCCGCACCAAGGCGGTCAACGACATCAGCTTCTCTGTGGCCCGGGGGCAGGTCTTCGGGTACATCGGACCCAACGGCGCCGGCAAGACAACCAGCATGCGGATCCTGGCCACGCTCGATATGCCCACGCAGGGCGATGCCTTTGTCGATGGCTTCTCCGTGGTCAACGACCCGGACCGCGTGCGCAACCGGCTGGGCTTCATGCCCGACTCGTTTGGCACCTACGCCAACGTCAACGTGCGCGAGTACCTCGACTTCTTTGCCCGCGCCTACGGCCTGCGGGGCAACGAGCGGCTGCGCGCGCTGCGCTACGTGATGGGCTTCACCAAGCTCGACACGCTGGCCGACAAGCCGACCAACGGTCTTTCCAAGGGCATGAAGCAGCGGCTCTGCCTGGCCCGGGCCATGATCCACAACCCGGCCGTCCTGGTGCTGGACGAGCCGGCGGCCGGCTTGGACCCGCGGGCCCGCATCCAGTTACGGGAGATGATTCGCCGGTTGGCCGCCGACGGCAAGGCGATCCTGATCAGCTCGCACATCCTCACCGAGCTGGCCGAAATGTGCGACATGGTCGGCATCATCGAGCAGGGCCGCCTGCTGGCCGTCGGCTCGGTGGCCGAAATCCAGCGGGGACAGCAAGCGCATCACATCAGCCAGGTCCTCGTCCGCGCGCTGGGCGATGCCACGCCGATCGCCAACTGGCTGGGTGAGCGGGCCGATATCTCGCAAATCGAGGTGGATGGCCAGCAGGTGATCTTCCTGCACCAGGGGGACCTGGAGTCCGAGGCGGAGCTGCTCAGGGAGATGGTCGAGGCGGGGCTGCGGGTAGTCGCCTTCGGCCGGCAGGCCAAGACGCTGGAGGAGGTGTTCATGCAGGTCACCCAGGGGCACGTGCAATGACCACGCTGGAGCCGGCCGTGGCCCGCGACGGCGATGAGCCTATCAGCGAGCCGGCGGATCGTCGCTGGTGGAGCCGGGCTGAACAGGTTTTGGGCCGATTCAGCGAGCGGTTGAATCCGATCCTCGTCAAGGAGACCCGCCAGGCGCTCAAGAGCCGCCAGTTCGGAATCACGTTCGCCCTGGTGCTGGCCTGCGGTTGGGTCTGGTCGATGCTGGGGGTGGCCCTGATCGGGCCGGGCATTTTTTACGGCGCCCAGGGGGTCTGGCTGTTCGCCGGCTATTACGTGGTGCTGTCGTTTCCGCTGCTGGTGATTGTTCCCTTCGGAGCATTTCGCTCGCTGGCCGGCGAGCGCGAGGACGGCACCTATGAAATGCTCAGCGTCACCA
>JBBDNX010000285.1:0-5141 GCA_040877345.1 Pirellulales bacterium | reverse complement strand
CCCCCCCCCCCGCGGCCGCTCCTCATTCCAGGAGAACCATCATGAAAACCAGGACGATTCCTATGAAGTCGATTGCTTGCGATTCGGTCGCTCTGGCCGTTTGCCTGACCCCGATCCTTGCCGAAGCGGACGACACGACGCAGCCTCGGCCTGTGCCCTGGACCCGCGACGAGCTATACTAGCTATACTCATGAGTGCCACATAAGACTTCGACGCTTCCCCGCGAGACTACCTTATGTTTGCTGTTCTTCGAAAATCGGCTGTTGGCGCCGTGCTTGCGGCCATGCTGTTGCCGGCGACGTTGTTCGCCCAGCAAGAGCAAGCGCCTCCCGAGAACGAAGCGCCGGCTGCCAACGAATCGCCCGCAGAACAGCCTGCCGAGACCGAACCAGCCCCCGAGACCGACTCGCCGCCCGCCGACGAATCGCCCCCGGCGACTGAACCGCCCGCGACTGAACCGCCCGCGACTGAACCGCCCGCGACTGAGGCACCCGCCGCTGCGGACGCTGCTGCGCTTGCCGGCGCGGACCCCGCGCTTCTGGCCGCCGTTTTAGAGAAGCTTTCGTCCGAGAACCGCAAGAAGCTCGGCGAGATGCTCTCGGCGGACTGGAAGGACCGCCCGGAATGGTCCGACATGCTGATCGACTTGCTCAAGGCGGATGAGATGCGGCCGGGCTTCGGCTGGTTCAAGCCAAGCGAGAAGAAGTACGACTGGAGCTGGCTCTCCGCCAGGTTTGACGCCAACAGCGACGGGCACATTTCCAAGGACGAGCTGCCCACCGGCGCGCCCTACCAGGAGGTGCTCTTCTCCCGCCTCGACCGGGACAACGACGGCCAACTGCGGTTCGCGGACTTCGACTACTATAGCCCGCGAGAGTCCACGCCCCCCTCGCTGATGAGCCAGTTCCTCAGCGGCCTTCTCGATACCGACTCCAACGGGCGGATCACCCCCGAGGAACTGCAATCCTTTCTCCGCCGGGCCGACAAAGACGAGACAGGCTTCCTCACGGCGGAGGACTTGTATGCCGATTTCAGCCGCGCGCTGGCCAATCGTGGCGGCGGCGGTGACATGCCGGACGCTGACGAGATGCTGTCGATGTTCTTTCGCGGCGAGCTCGGCATCATGGAAGCGGGTCCCAAGCTCGGCGATGAGGCCCCCGATTTCGCGCTGCCCACGCACGACGGCAGCCAAACGATCACGCTTTCCAATTCCCGAAACAAGCCGGTGATTCTGATCTTCGGCAGTTTCACGTGAGGGCCCTTCCGAGCCCAGTCTGGGATCCTCGACAAGCTGTATGCCCGCTATAAGGACCAGGTGGATGTCTTCGCCATTTACATCCGCGAAGCACACCCGGCCGACGGCTGGAAAATGGAGGCGAACGACAACGTCGGTGTGAGCTTCGATCAGCCGGCCACGCAAGAGGCCCGCAACCTGGTGGCCAGCGCATGTTGCCAGGCGCTCAACCTGACTATGCCGCTGCTGGTCGACACGATCGACGACCGGGTCAACCGGGCCTACAGCGGCTTTCCCGACCGGCTCTACCTGGTCGATCGCCACGGCAAGGTCGTCTATAAAGGAGGCCGCGGCCCGTACGGCTACAAGCCGCGCGAATTGGAGCAATCGCTGCTGATGCTGCTTCTGGACGAAACGATGTCGACAGCGGCCGGCCAGTAGGGCCGGGCGACAAGAACCAACAAGTTTAGCGGCTCGCTTCGTCGGCTTGACGCAGCTCGAGCTCGGCCTGCTCGCTCGAAAGCCGCTCAATGCGGCCGTCTTTCCAGACGATGACCGGAGTGCCGGTCTGCCTGGCTCGCTGGATCACTTTCAGCGATGCCTGGCGGAACGCCGCCTCCGCCTTGGATAGAAGTTCGCGGACATTGTCGTGGCGACGAATCATCTGCTCACTCCCTCGGCACTTTGCGTGACCTGATCGAATAGCTTCGCCTGCGCGACGTGCATTTTGCCGTGTTTCTCAGTGGCGATTAGCCGTGGTGGAAACGTCGAGCCGTCGTACAGCGACCAGCCATCCAGCAGCGGGCGGTACAGCCCGAACAGGTTTCGCAGGCCGGCGGCGAAGCGCCTGCGAATATCTGCTTCAGGGACATGGTGTCCGCCCTGCCGGACCCGGTTGGCGACACGGACGGCAGCCAGGTCGGCGCTAGGCAGCCACAGGAAGTATAACACAATGCGATAGCCCAGTCTGCGCATCCGCGCGAACATTCGGGCGTAACCCCGACCCGCCAGCGTCGTCTCGAAGCCAAAGTCCTGCCGCGCCTCCGTGAGTTCCCTGATGCGGGCCAGCAGCAGCCGCCCGGCCCGCATGTCCTGTGTCTCCGGGGCAAATGGCGACAACCCCGCGGCGATCAGATCCGCGTTCAGAAACTCCCGACAGTTCACGAAGTCGGGCAGCAATTCGGCCGCAAACGTCGTCTTCCCAGCCCCGTTCGCGCCGGCAATGACGTACACGGTCGGAGACGGCGGCGGGCCTGATTTCTTTCCGGAATCCGTCTTCTTCGTTCGCTTGCGTGCCATCCGTTTGTTGGTCACTGACTGGGGATTTGCGTAGATCGACGACTACCGTCATTTCTCTTCGTGGTGGAGCGCGTGGAACCCAATTTCTCTCAACTTGGGTGGTTCCGCCATCATTTGCTTAAGAGCGTTAATCAGTGCTTTGATCTGCTCGTCGTGAAGGTCGACCGTTTGAGCGAGCATGGCTATTTGCTGAGCGAGCTCGCCTGGCGTCGCCAGGAGGCGGCGAAGGCGGATAAACGCCCGCATGATCTCAATGTTAACTCGGGCAGCCATCGGGGAGCGCAAGACGCTGCTCAGCATGGCGACCCCATGCTCAGTGAAGGCCCAGGGAAGGGTGCGCCGACCGCCCCAACTTGAGGTCACATCTTGTGACTTCAAGTTGTTGAACTCGGGTCGAGTGATGCGGAACGCGAAGTCTGGTGGGAATCGATTCAAGTTGCGTTTGACCGCCTGATTCAGCGCTTTGGTAGACACGCGGTACAGTCTGGCGAGGTCCGCATCCAACATAACCCGTTGGCCGCGGATCACCACAATTGAGCGTTCGATTTGGTTTGCTGAAACGGCACTCTTTGTCGTTCCTACCGGACTTTTTTTGCGTGCCATGGGTCCTGGACTCCCGCTCTTTGGGTGTCAAGTGTAGCCCGCCGCAATAGAACGGACCAGCATTCGATGCAACACACGCAAGACGGCCAGTCAAGCGGCGGCCGATTCAGGTGAGCCACTATCGGACGAGGTCGAGGGTGGCCCAGACGCTGGGGTCTTCCTGGTAGGGGAACTGGTTGTCGAGCAGAAAGGTCTGCTCGCCGAGCTCGCGGTCGAAAATGGCGTAGGTGAAACCGAGACGAGGGTTTTCACTCGGATCAAAACCGGTCAGCGCGGCCGCGGGGACGTGGGCCTCCAGGAGATAGCCGTCGACCCGCTTCTCGCGGCGGACGGCGAGCTGGCCGGGACGCACGGGCTTGGCGTTCTCGCGGGCGCGGTTGATCAAGAGCTGCTCGGCGCAGGGCTCGTCGAGACCACGGCCGGCGCCGGCCGGCATGAACATGAACTGATGACAGAAGCGAGTGGCGCGGTGGATGTTGTGCGTGTCGCGGGTGTCGATCCAGACCCGCAGGCCGTCGCTGTCGTCGGGACGGCTCTCGCGGCACCAGGGGGGCTGCCGCTAGCCCTCCACGCGGGCCGAGATCGCCAGGCCGGCCTGGCTCCAGGCGGCCCGCACCTCCGCGAACGTACGCTGCACGTCCAGGTCGGCCGGACTCGCCAGCCGATACGATTCGTCGAGCTGTGGACCCGCATCCGTCCACAAGGGGTCCTTGAAGCGGCAAGGAACCGCGAAGCGGAAGAGGAAGCTGGCGGGAAGCAAGGGCATGGGGAAGGGGATGAAGGCAGAAGGATGAAGGCAGAAGGCAGAGGACGGAAGGCAGAGGTCAGAGGACAGAGGCCTCGCTGGCGCGTCGGGTTAGTGTGGGGAGGGTCTCTCGCTGGTGCGTCGGGTGAATGTTGTCCGTTCGGCCCCCACGAGGACGGCACGAAGGTGCTCCTGAAGGAAACGGGCCAGCTCGCCGCTGACGACCTGAGCGGCCTCGACGAACTTGAGCTTGACCACGTCCTTGTCGGGGCGGTCGGTCTCGACCTGGCGGTCGTGGCCCAGTTGAGCCACACGGCCCAAGGCGAAGCGGTTCTTGGGGCCGGTGAGCACCAGGTCGACGGCGGCCGGCCGCTTGGTATGGATGGTGGCCCAAGGCTCACCCGCGCCGTTGACGCAAAGGTGCACCACCTGCTGGTTGTTCCAGAGAAACTGGCCCGACGGCGCCGTCTCGGCCAACAGCTCGCACAGCTCCTCCAACACGGTCGTGTCCCAGGAAACCTTCTTGCCGGGCGGAAACCCCTTGCGCGAGAGGTGCCACTTGCGGCCCAGCACCTTCCAGGGCATGACATCCTCGGGCTGCTGCTCGACCCGCTCGGTGAACTGCCGGAAACCGGCGACCGCCTGAGAGAGAAACTCCCAGAAGGCGGGCCGGTCGACTTCGTCGAGCGAGTGGACCTTCAACTGCACTTCCTGCCATGGGCCGCGAAGCTGCTTGCACTGCACCCGAGGCTCGGAGCCGTAGACCGGCAGATCGGGCAGGTCGTTGAGCGGCTTGAGGTCGAGCCGCGAGACGAGCTCTTCGCGCTGGAAGGTGCGCTTGGCGACGCGGAACTTGAGCTTCAAGAGCCACTCTTCGCCGGTGATGGCGTGCATGAACCAACCGTCGGCCTTGCGGGCAGCGGAAATCTCCACGATGGTCCGGGCGTTCCAATTGGTGGAGCTGAACTGGCCCAGCTCGTGAATGCGGTCGACGATGCTGGCCAGGATTCGGCCGTCCCAGCGGCACGGCCGGCTGTTGCGGCCGACGCGGTCGACGGTATGCCAGCGGCGGCCATCCTGCTCCCACGGCATCTGGGCGTCGCGTCCCACCTCGTGGAGTTGCAGGTCGTCATCGCGGGTCGCCAAGTGGGCGGTGAAGTCGTAGGGCCGGCGCTGGGCGTGCGGCCCGGCGGCCAGCACCGGCGCGAGGACTTCGGCAGTGTGGCTGCGGAAGGAGGAAGGCGGGAAGGGGGAGGGGGG
>JBBDNX010000284.1:0-1027 GCA_040877345.1 Pirellulales bacterium | reverse complement strand
AGCCCGGTGGCCAGAAAAAAGCTGACGACCTCGTTGGCCAGCCCGGCCGTCGGCGGCCCGACCGTCAACAGCTTCATGTCACGCGCCTCGTAGCCGGTCTCTTCCAGCAACTCGCGGCGAGCCGACTGGGCCGCGGGCTCCTGCTCGTGCCCATCGTCGTCGCCGGTCAAGCCCGCCCGAAGCTCGATCACCTTGCAGGCCAAGGGCACGCGGTACTGTTCGGTCAGCAGCAAACGGCCATCGTCAGTCAGGGCCGCCAGCACCACCGCTCCAGTGGCCCGCGTCCGCTCGGCATATTCCCAATGCCCCTCGCGGACCAGCCGCAGGTACTTTCCTTCAGCCAGCACGATGCGACCAGACATTCTCGATGTAGTCCACTTCAATGTGGTCCACTCGCTCGCGAGTGGTTCATCGTCCGGTGATCAGATTACCGGAAGGCGTTGACCTCCGACCTCTGACCTCTGACTTCTCCCCTCACCCCGCCGCCGGCTGCGGCTCGAAGCCGTGCTGGCGCTGATGGTAGGGGCCGTCGAACACCTGCGTCGACTTGAACAGCTCGTGCCGGCCATCGGTGCCCTCGGCCGCCGTCCTGGCCAATAACTTGTCCATCTCGGCCTGCCCCAGCGGCTTGAAACCACGGGCCACGCTCACATCCTGCTGCAGGTCCCTGGCCGAAATAATCCCGCAGACCAGCGAGCTGATCGGAAGCGACAGGGCGTAACGCCGGCAGGCCTTGGCGTCCAGGCCGGCCTTCTCGGCCAGCCGCCCCTTGGGGTGCCCACCGGCCAGCGACTTCATCCCCAACACGCCGATGCCCCGCTCGTTGCAGACCGGCAGCACCTCCCTCTGGAAACTGCGATAGTGGGCGTCCATGATGTTGATCGGCATCTGCGCGGTGTCCCAGGCATGCGGCTTGTTGATCATCTTCAGATGAATGTCCGGGTGCTTGTGCCCGGTAAAGCCGATGTATCGCACCTTGCCGGCCTTCTTGGCTGCCGCGGCGCGCGCCGGGAAGTCCCCGTATCGC
>JBBDNX010000283.1:0-5204 GCA_040877345.1 Pirellulales bacterium | reverse complement strand
ACCGCTGGCCCTGTCACCGCTGGCCCTGTCACCGCTGGCCCTGTCACCGCTGGCCGGGGGGCATGGGCATCTGGCCGGGGCCGGGCATCTGTCCTGGTCCGCCGGGCTGGGTGCCCGCTTTGGACTTGGGCGGGGCCTCCACGGGCAGGCCGTACGGCTGGTTGAAGGCCGGCAACTCCGACTCATTGACAATGAGCTCCCCCAAGTCCTGACGGCTCAGTTGCGGGCCACAACCGGCAACGCCCACCACGGCCGCCAACAACATCCAGCGAATCGACTTCATGGTCTCTGTTTCTCCGCAAGGCCGGGCGCATTCCCGGCGCGGCTGGCCTTTTTTTCTGATGGTACCGCTCCCTTTCCATTGTGAGCGCCAACCCCTCCCACAACAAGTGGGTCACTCGCCCGGCTCGGCACGTCTTTTGGAGAGTCCGGGCCCAACTCCTCATGGGGTGCCACTGCTGGCTTGCCCAGCAGTGTTGGCCTCGGGCAATTCGTTCTGCCTCTGCTCTCCACCCGCTGCCGCCTGTTCGATCTCGCTACGGACCAGCGGATCGGGCTCGCACGCCATTCGGGCCAGAAGCGCCGTGCGGGCCTGCCCCTGCGGGTACCGGCCCAGGGCCCAGGCGCAGGCGCCGCGCACCAACGGCTCGCTGTCCGACAGGCC
Organism: Pirellulales bacterium; assembly: GCA_040877345.1. Classification (GTDB taxonomy): domain Bacteria; phylum Planctomycetota; class Planctomycetia; order Pirellulales; family JAICIG01; genus JBBDNX01. Next base: position 4,540 of record JBBDNX010000283.1, on the reverse strand, counting down.
GCACACCAGCGCGGGCAAAGCTTCGGCCAGTGGATGGTTGCCCAGCACGATGGCCGCGTTGCGCAGGATGCCACGCCGCTTGGGCCGCCAAAGCGGCGTGTGCCGGAACCGGCGGCGAAAGGCGGCCTCGTCCAACTCGAATAGGCCCGCCAGCTCGAGCGGATTCATGCCGTCGGCCGGTTGTAGCGCCGGTTCGTCGGCCGCAGGCGCCCGGTGGTTCCAGGGGCATACTTCCTGGCAAACGTCGCAGCCCAACAGCCAGTCGCCGATGCCGGGGCGCAACTCGCCGGGCACGCTGGTCGGCAGCTCGATTGTGAGATAGCTGATGCAGCGGCGGCTGTCGAGCACGTAGGGTTCGACGAAGGCCTGGGTCGGGCAAGCGTCCAGGCATGCCCGGCAGGTGCCGCAGTGATCGGTTTCGTGGGGCTCGTCGTAGGCCAGCTCCTGGTCGGTGACCAGGGCCGCCAGAAAGAACCAGCTTCCCAGGTTCTTGTTCAACAACAGCGTGTTCTTGCCGATCCAGCCGAGCCCCGCCAGTTGGGCAAACTCTCGTTCCAGGAGCGGCGCCGTGTCGACGACTCCGCGGGCACTCGCCCGCGGCGCCAGTTGGTGAAACACTTGCAGAAGCCGGCGGAGCCGATCATGGATCAGGTCATGGTAATCGCCTCCCCAGGCATACCGCGACACGCGCCCCTCCCCGGCACGAGCCGCCACCGGCGCGGCCGTTCGGTAATTCATCGCCAGCAGCAGCAGGCTGCGGGCGTTGTCCAAAACGTGCCTGGGATGGGAGTAGGCCCGCTTGCGATCGGCCAGGTAGTGCATCTGGCCGGCATATCCCTGGTCGAGCCACTCTTGGAAGCGATGCATTCCCTGTGGAGTGACCGCCGGGCAAGCCCCGGCCAGCGCGAAGCCGGCTCGCGACGCCTCCGCCTTTAACCGGTCGGTGAGCTGCCTTGAATCCATGACGAGTGCAAGGACGGGATAACGTTAGCCCAGGGGCAAACTACGCTCCGCTCTTCAGGCCCCCGCTTTACGCCTCAGGCCTCGCATTCGGCCGGCTCAGGGGCAGATTCGCACCCGCAGTGCACGCCGGGCAGGTCGAGAGCATACCAGCGGTCGAGCACCTCCTCCCAGTCGCCGGGACGCTTGACTGCCACAAAGGCATCGCGGACTTCGCTCGCCCGCGGGTGCAGTTGCGAATACTTGATGCCGAACTTGCGCATCTGCCGGCCGCATGGATCGGGGCCGTAAACCTGGGCCGCCAGCCGAAAATGCTCGCGCAGCACCTCCCGTTGTTCGTGCAGGCTGGGGGGCGGGGGCAGCGGCAGGCCGGCCGCCAGGGCCCGGGCCTGGGCGAAGATCCAGGGGTTGCCGATCGCCCCGCGAGCCACCGTCACCCCGTCGACGGCGGTTTGCCTGAGCATCTGGAGGCAATCGGCCGCGCTGAACAAGTCGCCGCTGCCCAACACGGTGCGTGCGCCCGCGTGACGCTTCACTTCGCTCAGGAACTCCCAGCGGCTGGCGCCCACGTACCGTTGCTGCACCGTCCGGCCATGCACCGTGACTGCCGCCACGCCGCGCTGGAATGCTCCATCGAAGATCGCGAAGAACTGGTCGCGGCTTTGCTGGCTGTCGTCCATGCCGCGGCGCATCTTGACCGTGACCGGCTTCTCAGGCGGCACCGCGTCGCGGACCCGCGATACGATTTCCAGGGCCACGCCCGGCTGGCTCAGCAAGAAACCGCCCCGGCAGCGGCCGAGCACCTTGCGCACCGGGCAGCCGAAGTTGACGTCGATCACGTCGAACCCCGCCGCCGCCAACTCCGCCGCCGCGCTGGCAAACTCTCCCGCATCGCTCCCCATCAGTTGCCCCCCCACGGGATGCTCTTCCTGGCTGATCTGGAAGCGGCGCCGCGTCTTGCGGCCTGCCTCCAGAACGATCCGGTCGAGCACCACTTCGCACAGCGCGTAGGAGGCCCCCAGCCGCCGGGCAATCACGCGCATGGCCAGGTCGCTGTAACCCGACAGGGCGGCCTGGACCACCGGAAATCCGATCTCGACGCTGCCGATCTGCAAAGGACGTACAGGGCTCTCCATGGAAACCGATTCTGTCCCTTGCATGTCCGCAGGGTCAAGGCGCTTGCTGACAAAGCGCGCTGGCGGCTTCAAAAGGCCGGGCGCAATCCCTGGATCATGTACACCCGCGGATCAGGAACAGTATGAGCAGGATAGGAATGGGCACACCTAGCAACCACAGGATGATCCACCCCACTTTACCTTCACGCACATTCAGCTTCTTCATGAGGATACTCCTCTCTTTCCGATGGACTGACCCATGCAGGGCCGATCGAACAACCATCCCAACTCCTGGCAAACTACGCCGCCGGCAGACTCTCCATCACCGGACCGGCTCGCGGCGGCCCGGCCTGGCGCCCGCCGCACTTCGGCCGCCGCTTTCACCACGCAGGGCCTCGATTTCCTTCGACATCGCTTCCACGGTCCGAGACAAAGCGTCGACCTGCTCCTGCAGGGCCCGCACGTAATCGACCATCGCGGCCGGTTCGGCCCGCAGCGTCAGCGAGCCGGTGACCGTTTTGCGCCGCCGCACCACCTCAAACGGCACGGCTTCGCCCCGCTGGTGCATGCTGATCACGGCCGTCAGCTCTGCCGCGGTGCTGATTGGCTGCTGTGCCAGCGAGCGGATGATGTCGCCACGCTGGATGCCGGCCACGGCCGCCGGGCTATGCGCCACGACGGCCGCCACCCGCAACGTATTGGAAGGCCTCTCCAGCACGGCCAGCCCGATCGTGGTCAGCACGTCCGGCGGGATCAACTGATCGGAGCGCTGCTCCGAGCGCGCGGGAGTCGGGTTTTCGGCCACGGCCAGCTCGACCACCTGCTCCTCGCCGTCTCGGCGAATCGTTACGGGGACTGCCTGCCCCGGTTCGAGCGTGCCGAATAGCTTGGTCGCAAAGTTCATCAAGCCATCCAGCGGCACGGCTCCCTTCCGGTCCACCGCGACCAGTTCGTCGCCGGCACGGATGCCCGCGGCTTCCGCAGGAGTGTTGGGCGACACGCGGATGACAACGACCCGGCGCGGCGAAACCTGCCTCAGGAACATGCCGGAGAAACCCACGTCGGCGGCCGCGGCGGCTGGATCCACCTGGGCTCGAGGCGGTGCTTGGCGCTGCGCGGGTACTTTCAGCACCACTTTAACCGTCTGGTCATCGCCTCGGAAGACGTGCAGTGTCACGCTCTCGCCAGGCTCGATGGCCAACAGCCTCTCCTGGAGAACCGCGCCCGAAGCGATCGGCTGGTCGTCGAACCGGGTGATCTCGTCCCCTTTTTCCAACCCGGCCTCGGCCGCAAGACTGCCGGGCGCCACCGAGGAGACGAGGATCCGCGGCGCCTCGGTTGGATCGAGCACCAGGCCAAACAGGACCTCTTCGTCGGCCGCCTCCTCATCCGGATCGGCCGGGCGCACTTCGTCCGGCGGAGCGGCCGGCTCGTCGGCCGGCTCCTGCGCCCCGACGAGCGAGCACGCCATCACGGTTGCCAGGAACCAGAAACCCGTGCCCAGGTGGCTGCATCGCATGATCTGAACTCCTCGCCAGGAAAATCAAACGGCCGCGTGCCCGCGCATCGCAGGCGGGTTCAGCCGGAAACGCAACCGCCTACCGCACGTGCCGTGCCGAAGGCGCAAGCGGCCGAGCCGCCCGGATCGCGCTAGGTTGCAAACACCCGCCGTTATTAGTCTTATGGGCGCAGCGCCCGCCCCTGGCGATCAGGCAATCGAATCGAGCCCTCCCCCCGCCTGGTCGCTGGCAAGCCAGTCCCGGCGGTCGGGCGCGGCGATCTGCGTTAGAAAACTTGCCGCCCGGTCGTCTTATTATCAGCAAGGCGGTTCAGGGTCCGCGGCAGCCGGCAACCTGCGGAGAGTGCTGCTTGGAATCCACGGTCGAAGAAGCCGTCCATCGAGCCCAGGCGGGAGACCGACAGGCCTTCGGACTGCTGATCACGCGGTTCGAGCGAGCGGCCCTGGCCGTCGCCTATGCCGTGTTGCTCGATGCCGACCTCGCCGGCGATGCAGCCCAGGAGGGCTTTCTGCGTGGCTGGCAGCGTCTGGGCGAGTTGCGGGAACCGAGCCGGTTTGGATCGTGGCTGTGCGAGATCGTCCGCAACCTGGCCCACGACGCACGGCGGCGTGGCAAGCGCGAACGGCGGGCCCGGGCCGAGGTATCGCTGACATCGCTGCCCGCCGGCGGAGGTCCGGTTTCCAACCTGGAGCAGAAGGAGACAGGCGAAAGGCTCGACCAGGCCCTGGCAACGCTGGACGAGGCGTCCCGGACCGCCCTGGTGCTGCGTTACTACGAGGGGCTGTCAAGCAAGCGGATCGGCGACCTGTTGGGCACTTCTCCCGCGGCGGTCGACATGCGGTTGACGCGGGCCCGGCAGATGTTGCGTGCGCGGCTGGCAGAGTGAATGGCAAACATCGAGGTAACCGAAATGAACGACGACTTGGGACCCTGGGAATCACAACT
>JBBDNX010000282.1:0-5229 GCA_040877345.1 Pirellulales bacterium | reverse complement strand
CGAAGGCGAAACCTTTCCCGACATCCTGTTTATCGACGGTGGCAAGGGCCAGTTGAGCGCCGGGCTGGCGGCTTTTGAAGCCTTGGGCCTGCAGCCGCCGACTGTGCTCTCGCTGGCGAAGCGCGAGGAGGAGCTGTACGTCGCCGGCCACGATGAGCCCTTGCGGCTGAGCCGCCACGCTTACGCGCTGCGGTTGCTGCAGTACGTGCGCGACGAGGCGCATCGTTTCGCGCAGCACTACCACCACATCCTGCGCCGCAAGTCGACGCTCGGCGACTAGGAGCGAAGGGGGGAAGGGGAGATCGGGGGAAGGGGGGAGACGGACGGACGAAGACTGGGGCACGCTGACGCTTTGCCGCTGCCTCGCGCAACAGATTACGCAGCCGTCTGTTACGCACGGCGCATTTTTTCTTCGTCAAAATAGTTGCAATCCAATGCGGACCTGCTAGACTCCGCATTCGTGGGTTTTAGACCCAAAACAACTTAAAAACAGCGTGTTTTAGGGAAAAACAGCCCAAACAGACGGAGCGTGAAACGCAGCGGCTAGGGAGGCGCCGACCACCAAAACAGTCGCCCAACGCGGCCTGCCCATGTCGGCCCCTGACGAGCATCGCGTGACCGCCCCCGAAGAGTTCATCCTCGGCGAATTTCAGCGGACATTCGACGAGCGGTATCGCTTGAGCATCCCCAGCGAACTGATGGCGGGGCTTGGGCCACGGCAAGTGGAGTGCATCCTGGCCAAAGAGCGGCCCGGCTGCCTGAGCTTATGGAACGCGGCCGTATGGCAAGCCAAGCTGGACGCCGGCGTCGACCTGGTCAAAGCCAAGATGCGGGCCGGTCGCCTGGAAGGTCAGCTCGGCCAGGTGCAGTTGCTGGGCCGCCTGCTCTCGACCCGTCACCGCAGGGTGTCGCTGGCCGCCCGCGGGCGGTTGATCGTGCCGGAAGGCTTTCGCGAGTTCTTGCACGCCGATCCGGGGAGCGACGTGCTGTTGGTCGGGGCGGCGGTGTGTATCGAGATCTGGAACCCGGCCGCCTGGCGAGCGTACCTGGAGAGGCGCATGCCTCGTTTTCGGCGGCTGTTTGATCGCTTATCGAGCTAACAAGCAATCGAGCTAACAAGCCAATCGAGCTAACAAGCCAGTCGAGCTAACAAGCCAGTCGAGCTTAAGGAGTCAAGCCAGCCAGCGCCCATGCCCGGTCGGGAGAAGAGTTTTCCTGTTTTCTCCCACCTGTTGTCACCCGGTTGGGAAACAAGCTTCCAAGGATTGGATCTCATGGCATGGATGCCACAATTTTCTTCCTTCGGCCGGGCATGGTTTTTTTGCCTCCTCAGCAGAATCTGTGGATGAAAACAGACGGCTAATTGAGGGCTCCAGGGCCGGGCCGGGCATCCTGCCAAGGAGTCGCGGCATCCTGCCGCGAAGGTTTATCGCATGATGCCAAGAGCAAGAGGGGGAGCTTGGGACGACGGCGGGCCGCCGCCCCATCTGTTGCTCCCGGCCCCCACGTGGAAGAAGTCCCCTGGGGGGACGGCAAGTGCCGATTGACCAGGACCCGTCCCACGGTGTGTCCGGCGCGTCGTCGAGGTTGCCGAAGCGCCGGACCTTGGGTCGTCCGCCATGGAACGCAACTGTCGCCCACTTCGGGGCTAAAGACGGCGCGTTGGGGCGCAAACCGGGGGCTTACGCAAGAGCGGCTATTGAATGCCGCCCGCTTCGGGGCTGAAGACGGGCGCGCTGGGGCGCAAACCGGGGTGGCCACGGGCAGCGTGCCTACTCCGCGGGCGGGCGCTCGCCTGATTGGCCGCTGGCCGCGGCACGCTTCTGCACGGCGATGTAGGCCAGCCGCAGCTCGTGCAGCAGGCTTTCCAAAAGCAGGCTCTCCTGCTGAGTCCGGTTGCCTGCGGTCTTTTGCTCCAGCATCTCGAGCGTGTCGATGAAGTGCCTGGCCTCGGCCAGGTCGATCTCGGCCTTGCCCGTCAGGGGGTGCGCGATCTGCCCCAGGGCCACCATCGCCTGGGTGGCCAGGGTCGTCAAAAGCACCGGCAGGCTGGCCGGCGGAATCTCGCCCGCGGCGGCCGGGCCGGGTTGCTGCTGCGGCTCCTGCTTGCGCTCCAGCTCTTCCTTCTCGCGCTGGACCTGGCTCTTCCAATCCTCGTCGATGATGATCTTGGGCTTTTCGCCCGGTTGGTCCGCCATGCTCCCCCCCTTGTGTGCCACTGCTTGGAGAGGCCGACGTGTCGGCCGCAAGAAGCAGCGCGCCCGTTCACGTTGTGTTAGTCGTCCTCCAGCTCCGGGTCGCTGTCCGGAATCAATTCCAATTCCTTGGCCCGTTCGGCCCGTGAGGCATGCCGGTCAATGGCCGCGGCGATGAAGCCGGCAAACAAGGGCTGCGGCGCCGTCGGCTTGCTCTTGAACTCGGGATGGAACTGGACCGCCACGAACCACGGATGCCCGGCCAGCTCGATGATCTCCACCAGCGAGTCGTCCGGGCTGGCCCCGGCAACCGACATGCCGTGGGCCGCGAACTGCTGCCGGTACACGTTGTTGAACTCGTAGCGGTGCCGGTGCCGCTCGCGGGCGATCGTCTCGCCATAACAGGCGGCCGCCTTGCTGGCGGGATCGAGCCGGGCCTCTTGCAGTCCCAGCCGCATCGTGCCCCCCTTGTCGATGATCGACTTCTGCTCGTCCAACAGACAGATCACCGGGTGGGGCGTGTTGCGGTTGAACTCGGTCGAGTGGGCCCCCTGGAGTCCAACGACGTTGCGGGCAAACTCGATCACCGCGCACTGCATCCCCAGGCAAATGCCCAGGAAGGGGATCTCGCGCTGCCGGGCGAAACGGATCGCCTCCACCTTGCCTTCGATGCCGCGTTCGCCGAACCCGCCCGGCACGAGCAAGCCGTCGTAGCCGGCCAGCAACCGCTCCGGGCCTTCCCGCTCGACTTCCTCGCTCTGGATGCGTTGGATGCGGATCTGCGCCAGGTTGGCGATTCCCGCGTGGTCCAAGGCCTCGTAGATCGACTTGTAGGCGTCGCGGTGCTCGGCGTACTTGCCCACCACGGCGACGCTGATTTCGTGCTCGGGGTTGCGCAGCTTGTGCAGCAGGTCGCGCCAATCGTCCAATTCCAGCGGCCCGGCCGGCAATCCCAGCCGCCGCACGATCAGCTCATCCAGGCCGTTTTCGACCAGGCTGAGCGGCACCTCGTAGATCGAAAAGTCCTTGTCCTTTTCCTCGATCACCGCCTCGATGGGCACGTTGCAGAACATGCTGATCTTCTGGCGGTCGTCGCGGCTCAGGCTCCGCTCAGTGCGGCAGATCAGGATGTCGGGCTGGATACCAATCTGCCGCAGCAGGCCGACCGAGTGCTGCGTGGGCTTGGTCTTCAGCTCGCCGGCCGCCTTCAAGTACGGCACGAGCGTCAGGTGGATGTACAGGCAGTTTTCCTTGCCCGCGTCGAGCGCAAACTGGCGGATCGCCTCCAGAAAAGGCTGGCTTTCGATGTCGCCCACCGTGCCGCCGATCTCGGTGATCACCACGTCCACCTCTTCGCCGGCCAGCTTGCGGATGCAGTCTTTGATCTCGTTGGTGATGTGGGGGATGACCTGCACGGTCTTGCCCAGGAACTCGCCCCGCCGTTCCTTGTTGATCACCGCCTGGTAAATCTGCCCCGTGGTGTAGTTCGAATCGCGCGTCAGCGGGCTGTTGGTAAACCGCTCGTAATGCCCCAGGTCCAGGTCCGTTTCGCTGCCGTCGTCCAGCACGTAAACCTCGCCGTGCTGGTAGGGGCTCATCGTGCCGGGATCGACGTTGATGTACGGGTCCAGCTTCTGCATCCGCACCCGCAGGCCACGCTGCTCCAGCAGCATCCCGATCGATGCGCTGGTCAACCCCTTGCCCAGCGAGCTCACCACGCCGCCCGTCACAAAAATATGCCTGGTCATAAAGACTCCGTCCTGCGAAGGTGCTGGAGCGTCCCTGCCGGCCGCCGGACCACGAAACCGGCCGCCGAACACGTGGAAACACCCATTCTATCGTGCTAGCACCCGATCGACAAAGGCCCGGTAGTCGTGGGGCGTATCGATGCCCGGCGTTGCCTTTTCCACCACCGCCACCGCGATGGCCTGCCCCGCCTCCAGGAAGCGCAACTGCTCCAGCTTCTCCAGTTGCTCCAGCCGCGAAGCGGGAATTGCCGCCAGTTCCAACAGAAAATCCCGGCGGTAGGCGTACAAACCGATGTGCTGGTAAAAACAGGGCGGCTCCCGCGCGAGCAACTCGTCTTGCCACTCGCGGGCATGCGGAATCGGGCTGCGGCTGAAGTACATCGCCCGGCCCGACGCATCAAAAACCACCTTCACGCAGGACGGATCCAGCAACTGCTCGCGCTTGCGAATCGGGGCCGCCAGTGTCGATATCCGCACCCCGGGGTCCGCTTCCAGCACCGCAATCGCCGCGTCAATCGATGAGCCCGGCAGCTCCGGCTCGTCTCCCTGCACGTTGACCACGATATCGATCCCGGTCCCGACAAGTCGGGAGCAGCGTGCCACCTCGGCCACCCGGTCGGTGCCGCTGGCACAGTCGGCGCTGGTCATCTCGACCGCTCCCCCGAAGGCGCGCACCGCGTTGAAGATATCTTCGTGGTCGGTGGCCACGCACAACCCGCTGGGGCGCCGCGCCGTGGCTGCCGCCTCGTAGGTGTGCTGGATAAGCGTCTTGCCCGTCTCCCGCAGCAACAGCTTTCGGGGCAGCCGGGTCGACGCCAGCCGGGCCGGGATGACGATAAAGCTGCTGGCCCCCCCCTGGACGGCCTGTTTGGCGGTTTCCATGAACCGGTCCTCCCTGACGGTCCGTTTCCAAATGCCGCCTCGGCTGCCGCGGGCGGCGCTCAGTGGCTAGGACGGGCGTGCAGTGGCTAAGACGAAACTTCATTCCGCTATCGAACTCGATTGTAATCCATACCATTCCCACGCACGCCAGGGTAGACCGGACGGCCGGATCGGCGATAATTGGCCAACTCGCGGCTGGGTGGCGGCCCAGGGCCGGGGCGAGCTAAACTTTGCCGGGGAGGACCACCGTTTCATGTGTGGCATTGTGGGTTACGTAGGACGGGGCGAGGCGCTCGATTTCCTGCTCCGGGGGCTGCGCCGCCTGGAATACCGCGGCTACGACAGCTCCGGAGTGGCCACCGTCACCAGCCAGGGGCGGCTGGCGGTCACCAAGGCCGCCGGGC
>JBBDNX010000281.1:0-5234 GCA_040877345.1 Pirellulales bacterium | reverse complement strand
GGCCTGGGGAAGTCCGTCCTACATATTCATCAATCCACGGGTGACACAGCACCCGGCGGTCAACGCGCCGCGGCGGATCGCGGAGGCGCAGGGGATGGGCTGCGTAACACAGCCACCCTCACGGATTGACGACGACTTCACCGACAGGACCGCGGAACAAGGTCTCCAGACGATTCAGAACGTCTCGGCCCAAGATGCGTTCGCTCCCGACAAAGTCCGCTTGCAGTCGGCATTGGTAATTCTGCCCGTCAAGCCGAGCCCAGATCTGAAACGCGATGCATGCCACGGAACCGCCTGCTACACCAGCGATGAAGCCGGGCACACCCAGAGTCGGAACGAGTTGAAGGAGTTGACAATCCGCCCAAGGCAAGACGCTGGCATCTGCCCCCGTGTCGGGAATGACCCGATCCAGGACCACTCCCGGTGAACCGCTGGCCTGTCGGAACTCGACGCTGATCAACGGCAAGGCTTCACCGGGGTAACTCGTGTCGTACTGGAAGGTAGAACGACGGATGCGGCACGGCTCTTCTTCCCTTCCAACGCAGATGACGAAAGGATGTCGACCGGACGGCTGGGCCGCGTGGAGCACCTCCACTGGGCTGGTGCCAGACGCGATCACGGCGCCATCGGCAAAGCCGATCCACTGGCCTTGGTACTGGCTGAGCAGTTGGTCGCGCACAGCCCAATACTCCGCCTCGTGCTTTCGCCAGTCGGGATGGATCTGCCGGGCGATCTCAGGGGGTAACTGGTCGGCAATGCTTTTCATGGGACACCTCGTGGTCGGTCACGCATCATTACTGCTATTCTACGGCCGCAAAGCACGGTCGGCTACCGTGGCGAACGCCTGCCGCGTCCCGGCGGTTCGCGTACCGCACCGAGCAGTCTTACGTCGCCTGCTCAGCGGCCGGCCGAAGGCCGGTCTGCTGCATCGGCTTGTTGGGCAGCTTTCTCTGCCAGTCCCTGCAGAAAAGGGTCCGAGTACTGATGGGCCGTCAGCCACTGGGCCAGTTCGTCGTAGGTCATTTCGGCCACCTCTGCGCTGAGCCTGTCCCGAATCTGGCGCATGCTCTGGACGCAATCGAACGTCTTTGAAGAGGAACCTCCCGGGGAGTTCGAATCTCGAGAAGGGGATACCCTTTCTATAGCTCATGACGCGCCGTCCGCTGCAGCGCCCGGTTCGGCCGAGTTGCCCGCCCTGAGCGAACGCAACAACTGACTCAACTCGCTGACCGTGCGCCACGGTCGCCGGTGCAGCATCCGATGGCAGTTGGCGCACACCACGGCCAGGTCGGTGAGAGCGGTACGGCGCTCGCCGGCCGCCTGTGCCAAGGGCTGAGTGTGGTGGCACTCGGCAAACCCGGCCCCAAGCTCACCATACACCGCTGCAAAATCGAATCCGCACGCCTCACACTCCAGCCGGCCCATCTGGGTGAGTACCCGGCGTTTCTTGCGAGCGACCAACCCCCGGTTGCGCTCTCGCGAGCGATGCAGCCGGAGCAACTCGTGGCCCTCGGCAACCGAGATATCGTCCACGGCATCTAGGGCCGGCGGGTCCGAGTCGCCGACCCGGACATACCCCGGCAGCGCAGAGATGCCGGGCATGGGTACGCTGATCTGCTTGCCGATGCTGAGCGGAGCGGTCCGGTACTCTTGCTCCGTGGCGAAGTAGAGGTAGCCGTTACGGTCGAACAGTGCCGCCGGGAAGCGGGCGAGCGCGGCGTACCAGTGGCCGTCGTCGCTGTACCGGGCCTGGACGGCCCCGACGCCCCAGGCCGTGTTGAGGCGGGCGGCCTTGTCCTTGTTCTGCACCGCCTTCTCACGGCTGTCCATCTGCGGTGTGCCCTCTGTGGCCGAAGTTCAATTCGTTTGCGCAACCTATTCTTTTCGTCTTGCGCTCTGCGCAAGCTATCACGGCTGGTATTTGGCCCGCGTATTATCTTCTCGATCTTGTCATTGAAGAACCTCGCATCCTCGAGCGACGTCGCCATCTCCTGCGTCGTCGGCATGCGAAGTTCCCTAGCCTCGGGCCTGGCTAACTTGTTTTAGACTGCCCCACCTATTCGGGGTGCTTTTTCCCTAAGTCCAATCATAGCCGTAGGTTGCTCGGTTATCAACCATCGGGGCGAGTTAGATGGTTTCCGTGTAGCGCTCGTCAGGGCGGTGCCTGTCGCAGCAGATCGGCCGGGACCGGCGCCTTGTCTGTGACAGCCCCTGGGTCTTGGCTTGGGGCATTCAACGAATTTTCAGAGTTTTTTGTTGACACGCTGCGCCGCTCTGCTGGCCCGCGCGGGCGAGTCCGAGCGGGTGCTCGTGCTCGTGTTTTCCGAATTCGGCCGGCGACTGACCGAGAACGCCAGCGGCGGCACGGATCACGGCACGGCGGCGCCGGTGTTCCTGGTTGGTCCGCAAGCCGAGGCGGGAATACAGGGGGAGCACCCAAATCTGGGCGAATTGGAAGACGGCGACCCAAGGCATGTCGCCGACTTTCGGCAAGTCTATGCCACGCTCCTGGACCACTGGCTTGACTGTCCGAGCGAGACTATTCTCGGCGGCCCGTTCGAACACCTGCCGCTGATTAAAGCCCGCGATCAGTAGCTCCCTCTCAATTGCCGCGTAAAACGCGGGATTGAGCGGATCGCATCCGTCACTTGCCCCCTAGATTCTTGTTCCCGACAAATGCCCCGACAGTGGCGCCGAGCAAAGCTAGAATCGCAACTGCCCACAACGCCACGTCAAGCGAGAACCCTGTCATCAACAGCAGAATGGTGAGAACGAGACCGATGCATGCGCCTGCGACGGCACCGACTACTCCCGCCCAGATTCTTTCAAGTAACTTGAGCATCGATGCGCTCGTAAAGGGCCGAACTTTTTTTAGACTGATCCGTGTATTCTCTGCAGTCTGCACACTTGCAGCCTCGCGCATCGGGTGCTTTTCCGTAAGTCCAATCATAGCCGTAGCTTGTTCGGTTATCAACCCGCCTTGCGACTCGCCTGACGGTCACTTACACTTGAACGGTGGTCTCGCGCCCGCTGGGCGTCGCGGATCGATCCACGCTGTCCCTCCCTTCCTCCCAACCAACCTCATTGAGCTTCCGATGCTCCGATCGTCTTGGGCCGCCTGCTTGTCCGCGTTGATTTCGATGCCTGCGATTCATGCCGTCCAAGCCCAGGAACCGGTCTATCCGCCGTCGCTAGTGGCGCCTACGGAGCCGCTCACGCCGGAGCAGCAGCAGACAATGTTTCGCCTGCCGCCGGGATTCGAGATCCAGCTCGTGGCCAGCGAGCCCGACATCCATAAGCCGATGAACCTGAACTTCGACGCCCAGGGCAGACTATACGTCACCAGCTCGCTGGAATACCCCTATCCGGCCGGGGAAGGCAGCCCGCACCGCGACACTTTGCACGTCCTGGTCGATGCGAACGGAGATGGCCGGGCCGACCGGGTGACGCGACTTGTCGATGGCTTGAACATTCCCCTCGGCGTGACCCCCATCGATGGCGGCGTTTTATACTACAGCATTCCTAATATCTATCGGACCCCGCCCGACGGCGGGCCGCACGAGAAGAGCGAGCTGGCCTACAGCGAGTTCGGTTACCGCGACACGCATGGCATGGCCAACTCGTTCACGCGCTGGATCGACGGCTGGATCTATGCCTGCCATGGGTTTGCCAACGACTCGCAAGTGGCCGGCCAGGATGGGCACCAGGTGACCATGCACTCGGGCAACACGTTTCGCATGCGGGCCGACGGCTCGCGCGTCGAGCAGTACACGCATGGCCAGGTCAACCCGTTCGGCCTGGCCTTCGATCCGCTGGGCAACCTGTTTTCGGCCGACTGCCACACGCTGCCCATCTACCAGTTGCTGCGCGGGGCCTGGTATCCCAGCTTCGGCAAGCCGCACGATGGGCTGGGCTTCGGCCCGACCATGATCGGACACGACCATGGCTCCACCGGCATCGGCGGCGTGGTCTATTACGCGGCCGACCGTTTTCCGGCCGAGTACCGCGACACCGTCTTCATCGGCAATCCGGTGACCGGCAAAGTCAACCACGACCGGCTGGAACCCCACGGCTCGACGTTCAAGGCGATCGAGCAGCCCGACTTCATCACTTGCGACGACCCCTGGTTCCGCCCCGTCGATCTCCAGTTGGGGCCGGACGGCGCGCTCTACGTCGCCGACTTCTACAACTGCATCATCGGCCACTACGAAGTGCCGCTCACGCATCCCCGCCGCGACCGCCACCGCGGCCGCATCTGGCGCGTCGTCTATACCGGCGGCCAGACAAAGCCGGCCACCATGCCCGACTTGACTCGGCTGCCAGCCGAGAAGCTGGTCGAGCTCCTGGGCGCCGACAACCTCACGCTGCGGGTGCTGGCCACAGAAGAGTTGGTCGGCCAGTTGGTCGGGTGGTCGGCCGCCGGCGGCAAGCTGCCAGACGGCCTGTTGCCCCAGGGCGACGACAGCCAGCCAAGCGCCTGGCGGCGGGCCCACGGCATGTGGGTGGTCGAGCGGTTGAAGGGGCTCGACGATGCGACCGTCGAGCGGCTGGCCGACGATCCATCGGCGCTGGTGCGCGTACACCTGGTCAAGCTGCTGGCCGAACGGCCCGATTGGAACACGCCGGACATCGACATCGCCGCGCTCGTCCGGTTCAAGCTGGACGATCCCGATGCCTTTGTGCGCCGCGCGGCGGCCGACGCCCTGGGGCGCCATCCCGACCCGGCCAACCTGCCGCTGCTGCTCGATCTCTGGTCGTCGACGCCGGCCGAGGACACACACCTGGTGCACGTAGCGCGGATGGCATTGCGCGACCAGTTGCTGGCACCATCGATGTATGCCGCGGCCCAGGAGCTGATCTCGCAAAACGACTCGTACCGCGGCCGGCTGGCCGACGTGAGCCTGGGCGTCCACACGCCGATGGCCGCCGAGTTTCTGCTGGCCTGCCTGGCGGACGACCGGCTCGGCGGGGCGTCCCTTGGCTCCGCCGTATACGAGGCGGCCCGCTACGCCGCGGAGAACAAGCTGGGCAACGTCTTCCAGGTGGCCGAAGGGCTCGATCTGCGGCCGAACGAACAGCGCGAGGTGCTGCTGGCCCTGCACCGCGCCGTGCAGAGCCGGGGGCGAGCGCTGCCGGAAACGACTCTCGGCTGGGCGGGCCGGCTGGCGAAACAACTGCTGACCGACGATCGGCCGGGCCGTGTGCAGGGCGGGATCGAGCTGGCCCGCGAGCTG
>JBBDNX010000280.1:930-5244 GCA_040877345.1 Pirellulales bacterium | reverse complement strand
GACGGGGAACCAAGTCATGGGGATCATACAAAGACAGACCCGGGGAAGAAGACCCCGGATAAGCACGGCGGACACGATGGCGGGCAGGCCGGATCGGCGCTCATGGTGAAGACCGAGCCGGCTGCCATCAAACCGGGAGAAGCCGTCAAGCTTAACCTCATGATCCATGACGCGACCGGGGCCATGATCAAGGACTTCGAAACTGTTCACGAAAAGAAGCTGCACCTCATCATCGTGCGCGACGGGTTGGACCGGTTTGCCCATATCCACCCGGAAATCGATCGGGCCGGGAACATCACCGGCACGTTCACTTTCCCCACCGCCGGTAAGTATCGCCTCTACGCTGACCATAAGCCCACAGGTAAGAAGCAGGCGACGCCAATCGCCGAAGTGAACGTCGCCGGAACGCCACCGCCGAGGCCGAAGCTTGTCCCAAATGTCCCGGGGCGGGTGACCGGCGATGAGCTGGGGGCGGATATCGTCATCGAGAACGGCAAGGCGCGGGGAACGACGCGGATCTCGTTCACGTTGTTCGATGCGGCGGGTAAGCCGGTTGCGGACCTCCAGCCATATTTGGGGGCGATGGGCCACCTCGTCGTCCTCAGTGCCGACGGCAAGCAGTACGTGCACTCCCACCCTCTGGAGGGGCAATCGTCGGGTGGGGCGTTAGCGTTTGAAGCGCACTTTCCGCACCCCGGAATCTACAAAGGTTGGGGGCAGTTCCGACGTTCTGACGCGGTACACGACGTTCCATTCGTGGTTAAGATCGAGTAGTTAGATAGATTCGCCCGGCCTCGCGGCGTGGCGGGCCTAACAAAGCGTTGGCAGTTGACCGGCGGCCCATTCCGGCTTTCCTCGCTTCAACGCAGCGCACGAGAGGACGCGACCAAGAACGTGATTTGCATACGGCACTGCTTCTCGGCCGCCTTAGAGCGGCCTCCAAGCAGTGGCACCAGGAGGCAGAGCGGCCTTCAAGCAGTGGCACCAGGAGGGGCGGTTTCATGCCGCTCGGAGGCGTCGATCCAGAACCAGAGGATGGCGCCGACGAGACAGATTAGGCTCGCAAGCCGCATGCCCCAGGCCCAACCCTGCTGCTGGTTCAGTCCCTCCGCCACCAACAGCCCGCTGACCCAGGGAGTTATTGTCGGCGAAAGCGCGCCTCCGGTGTTCCCGCCGGTGTTGGCGATGGCCGCCGACGTGCCCGCGCGCTTGCCGCCCAGGTCGATGGCCGTGGCCCAGGCGGGTGCTTCGGTCAGGCCGATGAAGGCCAGCGACAAGGCAAAACAGGCCACGATCGCCACGTCGTTGGTTACCACAGTGGCCGAGGTGAGCATGATGGAGCAAGCCACCATGCCGAACATCGCCACCGCCGCGCGGCAGCCACGATAACCGACCACGCTCATCAGCCGGTCGGAGAGCCAACCGCCCAACGGCATGCAGAGGCCCATGCACACGGGCGGTATCATCGCCGCGATGCGCCCGCCCAGCTCGCTGAAGTGCAACACGTTCTTAAAATAATACTCGGACCAATAGAAGACCAGGTACTCCACGTACCCCACCGCCGCATAGCTGGCCGTCAATAGCCACAGGCTGCGATTCCGGAGCAAGCCGCCCCACGCGGCGGCCTGGCGGCCTCGCTCGACGGGCGGCGGCTCCGATGCAAATGTGGCCGCGGGCGCATCCGTGCCGCCCGAAATCAGCCAGAGCTCGCCCTCGTTCACGCGGGGGTGCTGGCCAGGTTCGTCCCGCGCGTAACCAGCCCAGAGTACCGCCAGCCCGGCAGTGACCAGCCCGGTCATCAAGAATGCCCCGGCCAGTCCAAACTGTTCCAGGAGGAGGCCGAACAGAGGGTAGGTGCAGGCGATCCCGATCATCGCCACGCCGGTGACCAGCGCGTTGACGCGGGCCCGCTGGCCGAAGGGGATCCAGCGCGAGACCGCACGGCCCGCCGCGGGGTACAGGGGCGCCGTGAAGGCGCCCATCAGGGCCCGCACCAGCCAGAGCATGCCGAGCATCGCAGCCGTCTGGGACGGCGCAACGGCCAGCACCAGCACGCCGGTCAGGGCGCAAAACGCCGCCGAACCAAAGCCCATCAGCGTCAGCGCCCGCGAAGCGCCCAGCCGATCGCTCAGCCAACCGCCCGGCACCATGCACAGCATGTAGGCCGCGATCAGGGCGGATATGACGGTGCCCAGCTCCGTTTCCGAGAGCCCATAGGTTCCGCGGATCTCGTCGCCGGCGACCGACATGCTGACGCGGTTTACGTAGTTCATGAAGCTGAACGCCATGAGCAGGGCCACGATCCGCCAGCGCACCTGGGAGGCGCGTCCGAAAGCGGGTGCACTGGCTGCCTGACCAGATCGACTCATGCGCGCACCAGTCTGCCGCCGTCGCCGCCGGGACCAGGCACGGCCGGCGGCAGCAGCTCGACCTTGGCGATTTTGGGCACGGGCAAGCGCTCAGGCGAGGATGTCCCGGACGACGTGGCCGTGTACGTCGGTCAGGCGGAAGTCTCGCCCGGCGTACCGATAGGTGAACGTCTCGTGGTCGAAGCCCAGCAAGTGGAGCATCGTGGCGTGCAGGTCGTGCACGTGCACGGGATCCTCGACCGCCTTGTAGCCGAACTCGTCGGTGGCCCCGTGGACGTGCCCGCCTTTCACGCCTCCGCCGGCCAGCCACAAGCTGAAACCGTAGTGGTTGTGATCGCGGCCCGTCCCCTGCGGGACCTGCACCGTGGGAGTCCGGCCGAACTCGCCCGAGCAGAGGACCAGCGTGTCGTCGAGCATGCCCCGCTGCTTCAGGTCCTTGACCAGCGCGCCGATGGGCTGGTCGGACTCCTTCGCCAGCTTTGCGTGTGCCTCGGCGATGTTTTCGTGGTTGTCCCAGGGCTGCCCGGCCCCGCTCCAGACCTGCACGAAGCGGACACCCCGCTCCACGAGCCTGCGGGCAATCAGCATCTGCCTCCCCTGCACGCCCGGCCCGTACATGGCTCGAATCGATTCCGGCTCCTGGCTGATGTCGAAGGCGCCGGCGGCCTCTATCTGCATGCGGTAGGCAAGCTCGAACGTCTGAATCCGCGACTCGAGCTGGGCATCCTCCGGGCGATCGCCGCGGTGCAGCTCGTTCAACTTCAAGAGCAGGTCGAGCTGCTCTCGCTGCTGGGCCGGCGTGACCGATTCGTTGCGGATGTTCTCGATCAACCGCTGCACGTCGGTGTGCTGCGAATCGATGAACGTGCCCTGGTAGGCCCCCGGCAGGAATGAAGAATGCCAGTTCTGCGACTCCTGGATCGGATACCCGCTGGGGCACATGGCGATGAAGCCGGGCAGGTTCTCGTTCTCGCTCCCCAGTCCGTAGGTGACCCAGGAACCGACGCTGGGCCTGCTGAGCCGGGCCTCGCCGCAGTTCATCAACAAGAGCGAAGGCTCGTGGTTGGGCAAATCGGCGTGCATCGAGCGGATGACGCAGAGGTCGTCGGCCGATTCGGCCACGTGGGGAAACAGCTCGCTGATTTCCAGCCCGCTCTGGCCACGCTGGCTGAATTTAAAGGGCGATGGGAAGGCGGCGCCCGTCTTGAACTCCGTTTTGGGGTTCTCGATGGGAAGCGTCTGCCCGGCGTACTTCTCCAGTGCCGGCTTGGGGTCGAAGGTGTCGACGTGCGAGACCCCACCGTTCAAGAAGAGGTGGATCACCCGCCTGGCCTTGGCCGGCAGCGGAGGCCGCCTGGCGGCCAACGGGTTGAGGGCGATTCCCTCCTGCGTGGCGGCCAGCAGCCCCGCCTGTGCCATCAGGTCGGCCAGCGCGAGCGCCCCGAATCCCATTCCGCCGCGGCACAGCAGCTCGCGCCGCGTCATGCCGGCAGGCACGGAGCCGGCGTTTGCTTTAAGCGGTCGATGCGCTTTCATCGGTTTGCTCCTCGGCCAGGCGCTCAATCGACCGTGACGAACTCATTGGACACCAGCAGAACGTGAACGTACCGCGCCCACGGGCCCAGGGCGGGCATCGCCGGGCCGGCGAAGTCGGCCGCGGCATCCCACTGCCGGGAGGCCGGCTGGTCACCAGCGGTCGTCATCCGCAAGACCGGCACCCACGAGAACTCGTCGGCCGCCGCGTCGCCGCGGCCGTCGACGGCAAAGTCGATCGTGTCTCCCGCCTCCACCCGCACCCCTTTGAGCGTGCTGGTCGTCTCCAGCTTGTGCAGCGTCCAGGACGCGAGCTCGCCCAGCCGGCCGTGCACGATGCGTGCGCGGATGCCGTCGCCCTGATCGCTGCCGTGGCTGATGCCGCCTTCGATTTCAAGCGTGCCCGCGCAGG
>JBBDNX010000280.1:0-920 GCA_040877345.1 Pirellulales bacterium | reverse complement strand
CAGGGCGCCGTCCAGCGGCGGACGACGGCCCGCCGCGGCTCGCGGCCGGGATGGCCGCCTTGGGCGGTCAGCGTCGCCCAGTCGCATTTGAGCTCGGGAAGCTGCGGGCCGTTGTGCCAGGCCGCTGCTGCAAAGAACGGCAGAGACGTAAGCTCCCGGATCCGGCCGGTCTGCTCGTCGCAGGCGGCCGTTGCGTAGCTCCAGGGCAATGGCGGCGGCGCCTCGGCGGGGGCCGCCTCGACCAGCGGGCGGGCCAGTTCGATCTCCTCGGGCCTCGGCGGGCGGGCGAAGACCCGGCCGTACAGCGTCTCGATCCTCTGCTGGGGGGTCAAGGCGCCGGCCAGGTCGGCATGGGCCGCCAGGTGCCAGGCCTGCTCGATCACGAAGGGATGATTCATCAGGAACAGCGCCTGCTGCGGGACCATCGTCTGGTGACGCTCGGGAGCGTGCGCGTCGGGGCTGGCGAAATCGAAGGCCCGGAACATGGTGGGCAGATTGAGCCGGTCGACGTAGCCATAGAGCGTGCGCCTCCGCGGGTACGGTTGGGAGGTGAGATCGACGGCGCGGCCGCCGATCGACGTATCGAGTTGGCCGGAGACCGCCAGCAGCGAGTCGCGGGTGGCCTCGAAGTCGAGCCGGCGGCGGTTCATCCGCCATAAGAGACGGTTGTCCGGGTCGATGCGGCGCGAGTCGGGGTTGTCGTGGCTGGCTTGTTGATATGTGCCGGAGAGCATGATCAGCCGGTGCAGGTCCTTGATGGACCAGCCGCCGTCCATGAAGCGCCGCGCCAGGTAATCGAGCAGCTCGGGGTGCGTGGGGGGCTCGCTCCGCGTGCCGAAATCGCTGGGAGTGCGCACCAGGGCGGCCCCAAAATGGTGCAGCCAGATGCGGTTGACCATCACCCGCGCGGTCAAGGGGTT
>JBBDNX010000279.1:0-5251 GCA_040877345.1 Pirellulales bacterium | reverse complement strand
GAGCGGGTGACGATCATGCTCAACATGGACATGATCGGCCGGCTGCGCAAGGATCGGCTGGAGGTGTACGGCATCCGCAGCAGCCGCGGCCTGCGGCGGATGGTCAGCCTGGCCAACAGAGACTCGAACCTCGTGCTCGACTTCCAGTGGGACATGCGGGAGGACAGCGACCATTTCTCGTTCTACGACCGCGGCCTCCCCGTGCTGATGCTGCACACCGGGCTGCACGAGGACTACCACCGTCCCGGCGACGACGCGGAAAAGATCAACCCGGCGGGCGCCGAGCGCGTCGGCCGCCTGCTGTTCAACATGCTGATCGATTTGGCCGATCGTCCGTACATCTCCGGCTTTCGCCAGGCCTCGCACAGCGAGTCGGCCGCCGCGCGCCGGGCGCTGGAGCGGCCGCTGCCGCCGCTGCCCGGCCGGCTGGGGATCACGTGGGATCTGAAGATGGACGCCGAGGGACGCGGCCTGTGGGTGACGCGCGTGGCTGCCGGTTCTCCCGCGGCGCTGGGGGGCATCCGCCCCGGCGACCGCATTGTGCGGTTCGACGGCCGCCCGGTCGATCGCGGTGCAGCGTTGCGGGCCATGGCCCTTGCGGCCGAGAGCCCGGTCGAGGTGAGCCTCATCCGAGCGCCGGCCAGTGAGCCGATTGAGCTGAGCCTGCAGTTGCGCGGCGACCCGGTGCGTTTGGGCTTGTCGTGGCGGGCCGACGATGCCGAGCCCGGCAGCGTGCTTTTGACGCGCGTGGTGCCCGACTCGCCCGCGGCGCGGGCCGGTCTGCGGGTCCAGGACCGCATCTACCAGGTATCGGGCCAGTCCATTACGAGCAGCGACGAGTTGGCTCATCTGCTGCTCGATTCGGGCGGTCCCATCGAGCTGGCCGTGGAGCGGCACGGCCGCGTGAGCAGCGTGCTGTTGCCCCCCTCGGGCTTTGCGGGCGAGTAAAGGGCCAGTCGCCGGCAGTCAGAAGTCAGAGGTCAGAGGTCAGACGACGGAAGTCAGAGGACAGAAGTCAGAGGTTCCGGCAAGTCGGCCTTGCAGCACGGTCGGCCGATGTCTTGTTGTTTTTGTTCCCCTTGTCGCCTGCTGCAAGTCCGCCTCTGGAGGATCCCCTGGTCTCCTTGTCGGATTCTCTCCCTTCTCTCGATCCCCTATCCGCTGTACGCTGTCCCCAGGTGGGCCGGCAAGGCACCATCTTCGGGGCGAGCGGAGCAGGTTGGTGGCGATGCTCGACCGGGCGAAACCCGACGCTGCAAGGAGGAAAGACGATGAAGAGGCCGTCGTCCGCGTCGAGGAGGCAGCCGCGCCGCGGCCCGAAGGTGAAACGGACGCCCAAGAGCATCATCCAGGAAACGCTGGTCCAGTTGGACCAACTTGCCGCGCCTTCTGCCAAGGCCCAGGGCGCGATCTCGTTTTTTAAGAAATGGCTGCGCGACGAGTCTGGCTATGACGAACAAGCCTGGCCGAAACTGAAGAAGGCGCTTGATCGGGAGCGCACCCGCGTCAAAGCCAGGACGTTGTTCGATGGTTGAGGTGATCGTGCTCGACGCCGGTCGTCTCGTGGCCCTGGACTTCTGACATCTGACCTCTGCCTTCTGCCTTCTGCCTTCTACCTCCATGAAACTTTCCCTCATGATCACCTGCATGGGCGACGTGCTGCGGCCCGAGGTGGGCCAGGCCACCGTGCGGCTGCTGCGCAAGCTGGGGCATGAGATCGAGTTCCCCGAGGACCAGACCTGCTGCGGCCAGCCGTTTTTCAACAGCGGCTTTGCTGATCTGGCCCGCCAGCAGGCCAGGCACACGATTCGTGTGTTCGCCGATCCGCGGCCGGTCGTCGTCCCCTCCGGCTCGTGTGCGGCCATGGTCAAGCTCGAGTATCCGCACCTGCTCGAGGACGACCCCGAGTGGCACCCGCGGGCCGTCGAGCTGGCTGAGCGCACGTTCGAGCTGGGAGACTTCCTGGTCAACCAGCTCAAGGTGCTCGACGTGGGGGCCCGCTATCAGGGCCGGCTCACGTATCACTATGCCTGCCACCTGCGCGGACTGGGGCTGACGGGCCACGTCGAGCAGCTCATCGAGCACGTCGAGGGGGCCACGCTGGTGCCTTTGCGGCACCTGGACCAATGCTGCGGGTTCGGCGGATCGTTCTCGATCCGCTATCCGGAGATCTCGACCGCCATGGTCAGCGACAAGGTGCGGTGCATCCTCGAGACCGAGGCCGACGCCGTCGTCTCCACCGACCTCGGCTGCCTGGTGAACATCGGCGGCCGCCTGCACCGCCAGGGCCGCGAGCTGGAGGTGCTGCACCTGGCGGAATTGCTGTGCAAGGGGTAGAGAAGGCAGAGGGCAGAAGGCAGAAGGAGGACGGAGGAAGGAGGAAGGAGGGGTGCTCAGGACTTGGTACTTGGGACTTGGAGCTTTGTACTTGGCAGTTTTGGGCTCCGTCGGGGGTGGGCGCGATCCGCCTTGAGATCGAAGAGGAACTTGTTGTCAGCGCTTTTCTTGATTGTTGCCGTGAGACCTGACTCAAAGCCTGAGTATTTCTCCGGCAGGAGGTGTTTGATTTCCGATGCAGGCACCACCTCGAACGTGAGGTCGTGGCGCCGATTGATCGGTTGCCAATCTCTCTTGCTCACCACGACGTCGTAGTCGCCGGCCAAGGCGCCATCGGAAGTGAACCTCGGGTTGAAGTAGGTCCGCAGCGTGAAGTTACCTTTGTCGTCGGTCTGGCCGGAGGCTTGCATGCCCTCCCAGTGCCGGGGAAAGAACGTGATGTGGGCTTCGGACACCGGCACCCCATCCATGGTAATTGTGCCTGTGGCGGGAATAGTCCGGGGGAGCCTTTTCGGAGCGCTGATCCAGAAAACCACCGCGAGCACGGTGACGCACGCCAGCAGCGCGCGGAAGCTGAACTGCAACCGCGGCCGACCGTTCGGGTTTGGAACGGGTTCGGACATTGAACCATCGACCAGCTCGGGGCGCCACGGAAGGACCGGTTGGCATCGACTGTCGTTGTTCATTCTAGTCTAGTGCCAAGTGCTGGACCATATCCAGCAATCGACTCTTGTGGCCCGCGGGCACTACCCCGCCCCCCATAGACTTGCTCCAGGGCGGTCAGTCGCATAAACTGGCGCTTGCGCGAGAACCCGCCAGAGTTCTGGTGGAATGGAAAGCAGCCCGAATTCTGGCGAATCCGGCTACGACGATGCGAGAAAGTTCTTGGCCACCAACTAGCAACTAGCCGGCGACCAGCTATGCCTGCGAATAGTCTACCGCTGAATGGCGAACGTTGCGGCGAAGCGATTGCGCTTTCGCGGCGGGGACTGCTCAAGGCGGGCAGCCTGGGGCTGATGGGCGTCTCGCTGGCGCGGCTGCTGGAGGCGGACGAGCTGGCCCGCTCGGCCGGCATCTCGCCGCGGGCCGATGCCTGCGTGCTGATCTTCCTGAACGGCGGCCCCAGCCACCTCGACATGTGGGACATGAAGCCCGATGCGCCCGACGGCATCCGCGGCGAGTTCAAGCCGATCTCTTCGTCGGTGCCGGGCCTGCAAGTCTCGGAACACCTGCCGCGGCTGGCCGGACAGATGCACCGCTTCAGCCTGGTGCGGTCGATGCACCATAGCGTCAACAATGCCCACGCCCTGGCCGTGTACACCAGCCTCACCGGCCACGACCGGGGCGATGGCACCGTCGCCGTCGGAACCGGCCCCAACGACTATCCGTCGCTCGGCTCGACGCTGGCCATGCTCCGCCCGCCCCGCAAGACCAGCGTGCCAAGCGTCTGCCTGCCATATATCACGAAGGAAGGCGCCGGTGGGCCGCCCCAGCCCGGATTCTTTGGCGGATTCCTGGGCGGCGCCTACGATCCGCTCTTCGTGCTCAAAAACCCCAACGAGCCGGACTTCGCCGTCCCCGAGCTCACCTTGTCGGCCGACGTAACGGGCGATCGGCTGGCTGCCCGGCGAAGCCTGCTGTCCGAGGTGGAACAGCCCTTCGTCGTCGGCCCGCCGCGGGCGGCCATCGACTCGATGGACGGATTCCAGCAGCGGGCCCTCGACCTGCTCACATCGGAAGCGGCCCAGCGGGCCTTCCGCATCGCCGACGAACCGGACAACGTCCGCCAGTCGTACGGCCGCAACATCTACGGCCAGAGCGTCCTGTTGGCCCGGCGGTTGATCGAGGCCGGCACGCGCGTGGTCACCATCTCCTGGGCGCCGGATGCCAACGCCACCTGGGACACGCATGGCGGCAATTTCAAGAAGCTCAAGAACGAGCTGTTGCCCCAGTTCGACGCGGCCTGCACCAGCCTGGTGACCGACCTGGCGGAGCGGGGTCTGCTCGATCGCACGCTGGTGGCCGTGCTGGGCGACTTCGGCCGCACGCCCAAGATCAACGGCAGCGACGCGGGCCGCGACCACTGGAACTACTGCTATAGCCTGATGCTGGGCGGGGGCGGGATCCGGGGTGGCTTCGTGTACGGCGCCAGCGACAAGATCGGCGCCTTTCCGGCCCGCGATCCGCTGGTGCCCGGCGACATCATCTCGACGATTTACCACCTTCTGGGCGTGGCCAACGACCGCTGGATCTCGGATCAGCTCGGCCGGCCGCACCGGCTGGTGTCGAAAGGCGACGTCGTCGGCGAGCTGATTGCTTAGTTTTCAGTTTCTAGTCCACCAAAGGCGGATCTTCGATTTGCAGCAGGAAGAAGGGAGAGTCTCGAGTTCCGTCACCCGCTACGTGCCGACCCACCACCCTCTGCCCGCCATCCACAGCCCTCCGAGGCCCAACTTGCCTGCCTGCCCACACTCGACCGGGACCGGTCTGCGTTCGATCAAACGGCTGATCGCGCTGGCCCTGGCCGTGCTCGCGAATCAAGTCGCCTTGGCCGACGCGGCCGCGGCGACGTTCCGGGTCGCGCCTGCCTCTGTCGAGTTGGAGGGCACGTTCGCCCGGGCACAATTGTTGGCCACCTCGCTTGAGGCCGACGGCGGCAGCACCGACCGATCGGCCGACCTGACGCGGCAGGCGGTCTATGCGTCGTCGAACCCGCAAGTCGTAACGGTCAGCGACGCCGGCGCGCTGTTGGCCGTGGGCAACGGGCAGGCGGTGGTGAGCGTGACGGCCGGCGGAGAAGCGATCGAGGTCCCGGTCGTTGTGAGCGGCGTCGAAGAGCGGCCTTCGATCGGCTTCGTCTCGCACGTATTGCCCGTGCTCAAACTGTTCGGCTATCCGGCGACGTTTGCGATCA
>JBBDNX010000278.1:0-1044 GCA_040877345.1 Pirellulales bacterium | reverse complement strand
GGGGATGTTAAACACTGCACCGACCGGGGGACGCCGTTCCGCGACGGGGCCGCAGCGATCGCCCTGGCCGCCGCGCGGCGGTCCGAGCGGCCGATCGTCTGTGTCCCCTGCGCACTGAAGTACCGCTATCTCGAAGATCCGACCGGCGAGCTGGAACGGGTCATGGACGAGCTGGAGCGCCGCGTCTTCTGGCGGCCTCGCCGGCAGCGCCCCTTGACAGAGCGGATCTATTCGCTGGCCGAGGCATTGCTCGCGCTCAAGGAGCTGGAGTTCCTGGGCCAGGCCGCCGGCGGACCGCTCCCCCAGCGGCTGCGGAGCCTGGCCGAAGAGGTTTTGCGCCGCCTCGAGCAGCAGTGCGGCATCCCCTCCAACGGCTTCACGATTCCCGAGCGCGTCAAGCAAGTCCGCCGGCACGTGCTGGAGCAGCTCGGCCGGCTGGACGAGGCGGACCCGAAACGGACCATGTTCCAGGAAGTGCTCGACGACGTGTTTCTCGTCGTGCAGCTTTTCAGTTATCCGGGCGATTACGTGGCCGAGCGGCCCACCATCGAGCGGCTGGCCGAAACGCTGGACAAGCTGGAGGAGGACGTGCTGGGGATCTACTCCGCCACGATCCGCGGCAAGCGGGCCGTGACCGTGGCCATCGGCGAGCCGATCGCCCTTCAGGGCGGCAAGGGCCCCAAGAACGCCGTCGCCGAGCTGACCGAGTCGCTCGAGGCCGCAGTGCAAGGGCTGCTCGACGAGTTGAACGGCCCGGCCCGCAGCGCGGCAAATGAGGAATGCCTGAGCGACTCGTCCAGGTAGATCCCCAACGATCGGCACTCGTGCCCGGCGGGCGACTTGGAGGAAGAACGAGTTCAATTGCCCCTCCAGGCTTCCGCCGTCATTCCGCGCCGGGCGATCGACAGTTCGCGACCTTTGGTCCTGTCGTTCGACGGACCCTGGACCAAACTCGTCGGCCACTTGGTGGGTGCCGGCGCGCACGCCAACTCGTCATTCCTGACAATCAAAAAGAAAAGTCTTTTGGCATCCGATTTCTGCTTG
>JBBDNX010000277.1:0-1045 GCA_040877345.1 Pirellulales bacterium | reverse complement strand
CCTGCGGGCGGCGGCTGCCGTCGTCCGCGGCTATCGCGTGGCCGACAGCGTGCAGGCGATGGTGGTGCCGGGCAGCGGGCAGGTCAAGCGCCAGGCGGAGGCCGAGGGGCTGGACCGCGTCTTCACCGCGGCCGGCTTCGAGTGGCGCGAGGCGGGCTGCAGCATGTGCCTGGGGATGAATCCCGACATTCTTCTGCCCGGCCAGCGCTGCGCCTCGACCAGCAACCGCAACTTCGAAGGCCGGCAAGGCAAGGGGGGCCGCACGCACCTGGTCTCGCCCGCCATGGCGGCCGCGGCCGCGGTGGCCGGCCACTTCGTCGACATCCGGGAGTGGAAGTACCATGATAAGAACGACGGGTAGGACATGAAAAGCTTTACCCAACATACGGGTCGGGTGGCGGCCATGGATCGGGCCAACGTCGATACCGACCAGATCATTCCCAAGCAGTTCCTGAAGCGGATCGAGCGGACCGGCTTCGGGCAGTACCTGTTTTACGATTGGCGGCGGCTGCCGGACGGCTCGGACAATCCGCGGTTCGAGCTGAACCGGCCGGAGAACCAGGGCGGCACGATCCTGTTGGCGCGGCGCAATTTCGGCTGCGGCTCGAGCCGCGAGCACGCCCCCTGGGCCCTGGACGACTACGGCTTCCGGGCCTTGATCGCCCCCAGCTTCGCCGACATCTTCTACAGCAATTGCTTCAAGAACGGCCTGCTCCCCGTCCGCCTCGACGAGGTCCTCGTCGACGAGCTGTTTCGCCGCGCCGCGGCCCATCCCGGCTACGCGTTGACGGTCGACCTGGAGAATTGCACCATCCGGGACCAGCACGGCCTGACCCTGTCATTCGAGGTCGAGCCGTTCCGCCGGCAGTGCCTGCTGGAGGGACTGGACGACATCGGCCTCACGCTGGCGCACGAGCCCAAGATTACCGCCTACGAGGCCGCCCACGGGCTGGCGGGTGCGGCGCAGTAGGCTGGTAACGGCGGTTGGACTGGTCCGGTTACTGTTCGCTCAACCGCTGCCGCAAGTTGTCGAGCTGGCGTCTGA
>JBBDNX010000276.1:0-5296 GCA_040877345.1 Pirellulales bacterium | reverse complement strand
AGCTTGGACCTGGCGCTGGCCGACAAACAGCGTTTCGAGCGGCTGAAGCAATGCCGCCGCGAGGGTGCGGGCGATGCGATACTGGCCCGGCAGGTCGAGCTGTTGTATCTGCAGGCCCTGCCGAAACAGGTCGATCCGGAGCTGCTCAAGCAGTTGGTCAGCCGGGCCAATGCGATCGAGATGGCCTTTAACGTCTATCGGGCCAAGGTCGATGGCAAGGAGCTCTCCGACAGCGAGGTCCGCAAGGTGCTCAAGGAGTCGACCGATTCGGCCCGGCGGAAGGCCGTCTGGGAGGCCGCCAAGCAAGTGGGCTCGGTGGTCCAGCAGGATCTGGCGGCGCTGGTGCGGCTGCGCAACCGGGCCGCCCACGAGTTGGGTTTCGACAATTACCACGCGATGCAGTTGGAGATCAACGAGCAGAAGCAGGCCGACGTGCTGAAGCTGTTCGACGAGCTGGACGAGCTGACCCGCGAACCGTTTCTGGCCGTGAAAAAGGAGGTCGACGAGAAGCTGGCCGCCAACTACAACGTCGCCGTCGAGGACCTGCGGCCCTGGCACTACCAGGACCCGTTCTTCCAGGAGTCGCCGGCCATCTACGAAACAAGCGTTGATGCGGTCTACGCGGGCGTGGACATCATGGACCTTTGCCGGCGGTTCTATACCGGGATCGGGCTGCCGATCGACGACGTGCTGGCCGCCAGCGACTTGTACGAAAAGCCGGGCAAGAGCCCCCATGCCTTCTGCACCGACATCGACCGCGAGGGAGACGTGCGGGTGCTGGCCAACGTGGTGCCCAACGAATACTGGATGAGCACCATGCTGCACGAGCTGGGGCACGCCGTCTACTCCAGCAAGAACATACCCCAGAGCGTCCCCTACGTGCTGCGGACCGACGCCCACATCCTCTGCACCGAGGGCGTCGCCATGATGTTCGAACGTTTTTCCAAGAACGCCGACTGGCTCAAGGAAATGGGCGTCAGCGTGGACGACCCTCAAGCCTTCAACGAGACCGGCCGCAAGATGCGCCGCAACCAACTGCTGATCTTCTCCCGCTGGTGCCAGGTGATGCTGCGCTTCGAAAAGGAGCTGTACGACAATCCCGACCAGGACCTCAACAAGCTCTGGTGGGACCTGGTCGAAAAGTACCAGGGGGTCAGGCGGCCGGAGGATCGCGACGCTCCCGACTATGGCAGCAAGATCCACGTGGTCAGCGCGCCGGCCTACTACCACAACTACATGATGGGCGAGCTGTTTGCCTGCCAGTTGAACCGCAAGATCGTCCGCGACGTGCTCCAGAGCGACGACGCGCCGGACCGGGCGATCTACGTCGGCAATACCCAGGTGGGCCGCTTCATGCGCGACCGCGTCTTCGCACCGGGCAGGTCCCTGCCCTGGAACGAGCTGACGCGCTTCGCCACCGGCGAGCCGCTCAAGGCCGACGCCTTCGCGGCCGATTTTGCGGACTGAACTATTGGCCGCGCCGGCCAACGTGGCGCCGTGGCCAGGCGGGCAGCGGGTGTAACCTCCCGAGCAGGCATGAAGCACCTCAAGACGTGGTGGCTCGTCGTCTTCGGCCTGCTGGCGCTCCCCTATCTCCTGATGGTGGCCGCCGGGACGCTCTGGCTCTACGAGCACGGGTTGTTGCTGATCTGGCTGGCGGCCTGGGGCCTGCTGATGGTGGCCGGCTGGCCGCTGGTCCGCTGGCTGCGGGCCAAGAGCCTGCCTCCCGCGATCGCCACGGTGCGGCCCGCGTCGCACTGGCCCCCGTCGGGCCACCAGGCCTGGCCGCGGATCGAGGCGTTGGCGCGGAAGGTGCAAGACGAGGACATCCCGCTCGACAACATCGAAGCCCTGTGGAACGTGCTGTGGCGCGTGCTGGACACCGTGGCCCGCCACTATCATCCGCATAGCCACCAACCGGCGCTGGAGATACCGGTGCCCTACGTGCTGCGGGTCATCGAGCTGGTGGCCGGCGACCTGGGCAGGGCGTTTTCCGACTACGTGCCGGGAGCCCACATCCTTTCGATTCACGACATGCAGCGGCTGCAGCGGCTGGCCCATCGCGGCCGGCAGCTCTATGTGCTCTACCGCCTCGCCTACTGGGGAGTGAATCCGGTGTCGGCCATGCTGGCCGAGATGCGCAACGTGGCCGCCGGCAAGCTGGAGACCGCTTCGGCCTCGGAGGTCAAGCGCTGGGTGGTGGGGTATTGCGTGCGGAGGGCCGGCTACTACGCGATCGAGCTCTACAGCGGCAACCTGGTGCTCGACGACGTGGCGTGGGACGCCTACCGCACGAAGCGTTCGATCCGTGATACCCGCCGCGCGGCCCAATGGAGCGAGTCGCTGGCCGAAGAACCGCTGCGGATCCTGGTGCTGGGCCAGGTGAAGGCCGGCAAGTCGAGCCTGATCAACGCCCTGTTCGGCGAGACGCGGGCGGCCGTCGACGTGGTGCCGCGGACCCGGTTTGTCGAGCCGTACGTGTTGGACCGCGAAGGGGTCGGTCGGGCGACCATCCTCGACACGTCGGGTTACGAGGAAAACGCGGCGCCCGGCGGCGAGTTTGGTCCGCTCCGCGACGAAGTTCTCCAGTGCGACCTCGTGCTGTTGGTCGTGTCGGCCCGCTCAGCGGCCCGCGAAGCCGACCGCAAGCTGCTGGATGGGCTGCGGACGTTCTTCCAGCGGCAGCCCGACCGCTTGATGCCTCCCTTGGTCGTCGTGCTGACGCACATCGACCAGGTGCGGCCTTTCAAGGAATGGGACCCGCCCTACGACCTGGTGAACCCCGTGGGACCGAAGGCCCAGCAGATTGCCGACGCGGTGAGGGCAGTGGCCGGCGACCTGCACGTGCCGGCCGACGAGATCGTCCCGGTCGCACTGCTGCCGGGCGGAGCGTACAACGTCGACGAAGCACTGGCAGGTGTGATCTTGCGTTCGCTGCCCGAGGCGCAGCGCGTCAAGTATCTGCGCTGCCTGCGGCAGTTCCACGCCGCCGACCATTGGCAGCGTCTCTGGCAGCAGGCCATCAACTCGGGGCGGCTGCTCTTCAAGGCCGGCGCTTCGTGGGCCGGCCAGGCCGCCGGCCCTAAGCCGTAACCAGTGGCTCGCCAGGGTTCTGGAGAAGCTCGAACGGGCCCGAATTCCGGCGAATCCGGCTACGGCGCGACCTATACTTTCCTGAACCCCTCTCTGGTGCGGTCCAGGCCGGCCACCCCATGTTTTCGGTCTTGTTGCGCTGGGCCGAACCGGCAAAACTGCGGCAACGAGGCCCAAGGCGGGTCGATCGACTCATGACGGGTAGCGTATGTTCCACGAGCGAACATGGCTGAGGCGGCGCAAGCCGGGCCGACAATCGAGCGCCCAGGCTGGCGCGGGCCGCGGCCCCACGCGCTATCGTCCGAGCCTCGAGCGACTGGAAGACCGGCTGCTGTTGTCGGTCAGCGCCGAGGAACAGCACTTCGTCTATCTGCTCAATCGGGCTCGTCACGACCCAGTGGCTTATCAACTCGAAGCCGGACTATCGGTCGATCTTTCCGGCGTTGCGCCGCGGCCCCCGCTGGCCGTGAACAACGACCTGTTCGACTCGGCCGAGTTCCATGCCACGGAGATGGCCACGTTCAACTATTTCGACCATCAGAGCCATGTCACCGGCGACTGGCCCAACAAGATGGCGCGCGACCAGGGGTACGTGCTGCCCGCCTTCTGGTCCGATACGGCCAACTACATCGAGTCGCTGGCGGCCGGCACCTTTTATTCCAGCGCCGATCAGCCGCTCGATGCTTTGATCGTCGACCAGGGCATCTCGCCGCCCCGCCACCGCGAACACTTGCTGGGTATCACGAGCTTCGACGCCGAGAACCGCGAGATCGGCGTCGGGCATGCCTTCAACGCCGGCGCGACGTACCGCAACTATTGGACAATCCATGCCACGCGGAGCGATCCGGCCGATTCGTTCCTGACGGGCGTGGTATTCAACGACGCCAACGGCAACGGCCGCTACGATGTGAACGAGGGGTTGGGACAGGTGAGCATCGTCGCCGGGCCCCACAGCGCCCTCACGAACGATGCGGGAGGCTGGTCGATTCGAGCGGCGGCCGGCACGTACACCGTGACCGCCTCGGGAGCTTCGTTCGCCGGCATCGCCAGCGCCGTGGCCACCGTGACCGGCAACGTCGAGGTCGACTTCATGTCCGGGCAGGCCCTGGGAATCGTGGACTTCGAAACCCTCCTGGCCGGGTCGCCCACCGCCAACGCGGACATGTATGTTCTCGGCGGGACTGGCTCGAATACGGCACCTATAGCCGAGGGCCTGCTGACGAACGACAGCGATGCGGAGGGCGATCCGCTGACCGCCGTGCTGGTGACCGCTCCGACGCGCGGCACGCTGTCGCTGGCGGCCGACGGCTCATTCGCTTACACGCCCGGACCAACCTTCCGAGGCCTGGAGCGCTTCAGTTACCGGGCACACGACGGCATAGCCGGAGGCAACGCTGCCTTGGTGACGATCGTATCCTACGAGGCCAGCCTGGTCCGCAAGCTCTATCAGCAGGTGCTCGCCCGCGATCCGGAGGACTCGGGACTCGTATACTGGACCGGGCGCATCCTGGCCGGCGACGGCTACGGCCGCGTTGCCGAGGGAATTTTCGAGAGCAACGAGCGGCTCAATCCAATCATCGCCCAGTTCTATCGCGACTACTTGCTGCGGGAGCCTGACGCGGCCGGGCTCTCCTGGTGGCGCGACCAGGTCTGGAAACGCGACGGCGGGCCCGAGAACGTGGTGGCCGGCATGATCGGGTCGGCCGAGTTCTTTCAGTCGGCCGGAGGCACCAGCGGCCTGTGGGTGGCCGAGCTGTACCGCAGGCTGTTGGGCCGCGAACCGGAGCCGGCCGGCGCACAGTTCTGGGAAGACGAGCTGAATGACGGCCGTCGCACGCGCGAACAGGTGGTGTTGGGCTTCGTCCAGAGCGACGAGAACTTTGGAAACCTGATCGCCGCCTGGTACCAGCAGTACCTGGGCCGCTTGCCGTCGACGGATGAATCGACGACGCTGGTCGGCCGGATGCGCCAGGGCGCTTCGCACCGGGCGATCCAGATCGGCCTGATCGACAGCGTCGAGTACCGCGGCACTCCAGCGCCTCCCCCATCCGGCGCCGCCCGCCGGCTGTAAGTGAGGCTGGAGGCTGGAGGCTGCGGGACGGGCCGCGCGCGCAAAAAAAAGCCCCCGCCTGGTCTGGGACCGGGCGGGAGCGTGGAAAAAAATCCGGCAACACCTACTCTCGCACTTTTGGTACTACCATCG
>JBBDNX010000275.1:0-1051 GCA_040877345.1 Pirellulales bacterium | reverse complement strand
GGCTTTTCCCGGTCGATCAGCTTGATCAAAAGCGGCAGGACCACCAGGTTGCCCAGCATCCCGCCCAGCATCGTCAAGCTCACCAGCACCCCGAAGTAAATCGTCGGTACAAAGCGGCTCAGCGACAAGCCACTGAAACCGACGACCAAGGCCAACGTCGAGAAGATCATGGCCCGGCCCACTCGCTGGTGAACGGCGGCCAGGCTGTCGTAGACGCTCTGGCCGGCCGCGCGGTGCCGGCGATAGGCGGTCAGGTAGTGCACCGAGCTGTCCACGGCCAGCCCCATCGACACGGCGGCGATCATGGCCGCTCCCATGTTGATCCGCACGCCCAGCCAGCCCATCCACCCGGTGACCACCAGGATCGGCAGCGCGTTGGGCACCAGGGCGGCCAGGGCCAAAGGCAGGCTGCGAAATGCCAGCAGCATCATCAGGCCGATGCCCGCCGAAGCCAGGCCGAACGTGAGCCATTGATCGCTGACCAGGCTCTGGATCAGGCGGGTGAGCAGCACGAAGAAGCCGGTCACCTCGGCCTCGGGGAATTCTTCCAGGCTGATGCGGCGGACCTCGGCGATCAACCTTTCCTTTTCGGCCGATGGCTGCCGTTCGCGGGCGCGGAGCATGATCCGCAGATACATCCGCTCCGGATGGTCCGGGTCGCGGCCGTGCAGGTACTTGACGATCGGCACCCGCTGCTCGAGTCCCTGGAGTGTTTGCTCCAGGCGGCCTGGGGCAGCACGCATGGAAAAGACGTCCATCACGTCGGCCGCGCTGAGCACCTTGGTCAGGCCCGGAACGTTGCGGCCGGAGGGCTCGCGGACCAGGATCTCGCTTTTCAGCCGGGCCTGCAAGCGCCGCATGCGATCGAGCACGTCGCGGTCGCCCTGCTGGGGAACCGGAAAAATGACGTCCCAAACGCCGGCGCCGCCCAGCCGCGACTCGACAAACTCGTAGGAGTGGACGATCGGGCTGCTGCGGCGAAAGTTCTTGGTGAAATCGGTCTCGACCTCGAGCCGGACCACGCCCAAGGAGCAGGTCAGACCGGTCAAGG
>JBBDNX010000274.1:0-5319 GCA_040877345.1 Pirellulales bacterium | reverse complement strand
CGGTGCGGCTGGGGCTGGCGGCGGCCAGGCCCGATTCGATCGCCGGACGGGCCCTGGCGCTGGCGGCGCGGCGCAACGCCCTGGGCCAGGCCCGGCGTTTCATCGCCGGCACGAACACGGCCGAAGTGCTGGCCGCCGCCATGCGCGAGCGCAAAGCGCGGCGGGCCTTCACCCTCGATATCCTGGGCGAAGCGGTCACCAGCAACCTGGAGGCCGACCGTTACCTGCAGTCGTATCTGGACCTCATCGAGGGGATCGCCCCCACGGTGAACCGCTGGCCCGAGGTGGCCCAGATCGACCGTTGCGGCCTGGCCCAACTGCCGCGGGTGAACGTGTCGGTCAAGCTGTCGGCCCTGGACAGCCAGTTCGACCCGATCGACCCGGAGGGAACGAGCCGCCGGGTGGGCGCGCGGCTGCGGACGCTGCTGCGGATGGCGCGAGGCCATCGCGCGCACGTGCACGTCGACATGGAGTCGTACCAGACCAAGGACCTGACGCTGGCCATCTTCCAACAAATCCTGTTGGAGGAGGAGTTCCGAGACTGGGCCGACGTGGGCATCGTGATCCAGTGCTACTTGAAGGATTGCCAGGCCGACCTGGAAGCCCTGCGGAACTGGGTCGAAAGGCGCGGCACGAGCGTATGGGTGCGGCTGGTCAAAGGGGCCTACTGGGACTACGAGACGGTACACGCCCACGCCCTGGGCTGGCCGGTTCCGGTCTTCGAGGAGAAATGGCAGTCGGACGCGAGCTTCGAGCGCGCCACGCGGTTCGTGATGCGGCACCACGAGCTGCTGCGGCCGGCCCTGGGCAGCCACAACGTCCGCTCGCTGGCGCACGGCATCGCCGTGGCGCGGCACCTGGGGATCCCCAGCTCGTCCTTCGAGCTGCAAATGCTGTACGGCATGGCGGACCAGGAGAAAGACGTGCTGGTCGATATGGGCTACCGAATGCGGGTGTACATGCCCTATGGCGAGCTGATCCCCGGCATGGCTTACCTGGTCCGCCGGCTGCTGGAAAATACTTCGAACGATTCGTTCTTGAGGGCCAGTTTTTCGGAACACGTCTCAGCGGAGGAACTTTTAATGAGTCCCCAGCTTGTGCCGGGCAACGGCCGACCAGGTCCGCGCGAGGCCGGCGCCACGGCCGTGGGCCAGGAACCCGCGGCACACGGCTTGCCAGTGTTTCGCAATGAGCCGCCGGCCGACTTTGCACGCCAGGACGACCGCCGCCGGATGCGCGAGGCGCTCGCCGAGGTCCGGGGCCGGTTGGGAGGCCATCATCCGCTTTGGATCGACGGACAAGCGGTTGAATCGGCCGGGCGGATCGAGTCGCTCGACCCGTCGCGCCGCGAGCAGCTTGTCGGAACCGCCGCCGCCGCCAGTGCCGAGCAGGCCGCCCAGGCGGTGGCCGCGGCCCGCAAGGCTTTCCCCGCCTGGAGCGCGTTGGGAGTCGATGCCCGCGCGGAGTTTCTGCTGCGGGCCGCCGAAGAAATGCGCCGCCGCCGGTTCGAGCTGGCTGCTTGGGAGGTCTACGAGTGCGGCAAGGGATGGCGCGAATCGGACGCCGACGTTTGCGAGGCCATCGACTTCTGCGAGTTCTACGCCCGCGACGCGCTCGTGCTCCAGTCGCCGCGGGGCGTCGACGTGCCGGGCGAGGAAAACCGCTTTAACTACTTGCCCCGCGGCGTGGTGGCCGTGATCCCGCCCTGGAATTTTCCGCTGGCCATCCTGACGGGCATGACCGTGGCGGGGCTGGTGACCGGCAACACGGTCGTGATGAAGCCCTCCGAACAAGCGCCCGTGATAGCCGCCAAATTGATGGAGGTTTTTGCCGGGCTCGATCTGCCGCCGGGCGTGTTGAACTACCTGCCGGGAATCGGCGACGTGGCCGGGGCGGCGCTGGTCGAGCATCCCGACACGGCGGTGATCGCCTTTACCGGCTCGCGCCAAGTCGGCCTGTTGATCAATCGGCGGGCGGCCGAGGTTTCGGC
The DNA here is from genome assembly GCA_040877345.1 of Pirellulales bacterium. Classification (GTDB taxonomy): domain Bacteria; phylum Planctomycetota; class Planctomycetia; order Pirellulales; family JAICIG01; genus JBBDNX01. The sequence continues at coordinate 3,329 of JBBDNX010000274.1, read as the reverse complement.
CTCCGGCATCGGCTGCATCAAACGAGTCATCGCCGAGATGGGCGGAAAGAACGCCATCATCATCGACGAAGACGCCGATCTGGACGAGGCGGTGCTGGCCGTCGTCAAGAGCGCCTTCGGCTACCAGGGGCAGAAGTGCTCGGCTTGTTCGCGGGCCATCGTTCTGGAGCGAGTGTATCAGCCGTTTTTGGAGCGGCTGGTCGAGGCGACGCGCAGCTTGCAGGTGGGGCCGGCGGAGGATCCGGCCACCAGCGTGGGCCCGCTGATCGACGCCGAGGCGCGCGACCGGGTGCTGCGCTACATCGAGCTGGCCCGGCGCGAAGGGCGCGAGGTGCTCTCGGTCGACGTTGGGCTGTTGGCCGAGCAAGGGTTCTTTGTCGGGCCGCACATCTTCGCCGACGTGCCGCCGGAGGCCCGCCTGGCCCAGGAGGAAGTGTTCGGGCCGGTGCTGGCGGTGATTCGCGTCGCCGATCTCGACCAGGCGGTCCGCGTGTTCAACGGCACCGACTACGCGCTGACGGGCGGCATCTTTTCACGCAGCCCAGCCAATCTCGAGCGGGCGCGGCGGGAGTTGCTGGTCGGCAACCTCTATCTGAACCGGGGCATTACCGGCGCCCTGGTCGGCCGGCAGCCGTTCGGCGGCTTCAAGATGTCGGGCATCGGCAGCCAGGCCGGCGGGCACGACTACCTGCTGCAGTTCATGATCCCGCGGACCATCACCGAGAACACCTTGCGGCGCGGTTTCGCCCCCGCCGTCGGCTCACAGCAAAGCGGTGAGTGAGACGGGGGAGAACGTAGCAGAACTCGCCAGAGTTCTGGTGAAAGGGGCACCGCCCCGAACTTTCGAGGTAGCAGGACTCGCCAGAGTTCTGGGGAAGAGGGCACGGCCCGAATTCTGGCGAATTCGGCTACGGGGACGGTGAAGCGGCTGGCGGCCCGAATTCTGGCGCTCTCCCGCTACGCTCTCCGACGATGGCTCACTTGAAAACGAGCTGGATGCTCCGGAGACGGTTTTCGGTCTCGGCCATCAAGGCATCTTCGGCCTTTTCGTCGGCCGCTTCGTAGGTCACCGAAAAACGCAAATAGGCCCCGGCATCGTCCCAGGGCACCGTCGAGATCGAGTGCTCGCTGATCAGGTACTGGCTGGCCGCCTCGGCCGTCTCGAAGCGGACGCCGCCGGCCAGGCCGCGCGGGCTGGCCGTATACAAAAAGTACGTGCCGCCCGGCATGCGGCAGTGGAAGCCGCAGCGGCTGAGCACGGCCACCAGCTTCTCCAGCCGCCGCCGATACTTGCCGCGGACCCGCTCGGGGATCGCGTCGTTGTCCAGCGCGGCCGCCGCCGCTTTCTGGATGGCAATGAACTGCCCGGAATCGCTGTTGTCCTTGATGTCGGCGAAAGCCTGCACGATCCGCTCGTGGCCGCAGACCCAGCCCATCCGCCAGCCGATCATATGAAATCCCTTTGACAGCGAGTGTACCTCGACGCCGACTTCCTTGGCGCCGGGCACCGACAGGAAACTGAGCGGTCGCCCCTCGTACGTGAGCAGGATGTGGGCCGCATCCTGCACGACCACCACCTGGTTCTCGCGGGCGAACTCGATCACCTTGCGGTAGAACTCGCTGGTCGCGAGGCGGCCGGTGGGACTGTTGGGGTAGTTGAGCACCAGCAGCTTGGCCCGCCGGCGGACGTCGGCGGGGATGGAATCGAGGTCCGGAAAGAAGTCGTTCTCGGCCAGCAGCGGCAGCGGGTGCACCTGCCCGCCATAGTAGCGGGTGTGCGTGCCGGCCACCGGGTATCCGGGCACGGTCATCAACGTCACGTCGCCGGGGTTGATGAAGGCGGCGGGCAACATGGCCAGGGCCGGCTTCGAGCCGATCGAATGGTTCACTTCGCGCTCGGGATCGAGCCGCACGTCAAAGTGGCGCTGCATGAAGCGGGCGGCGGCCCGTTTGAAATCGGCGATGCCGTTGTCGGCATAGCCGCGGTTTTCGGGCTTGTGGATTTCGGCCGCCATGACGGCCCGGACCGATTCATCGGCCGGTTCGTCGTTCTCACCGATGCCGAAGTCGATCAGCCGGCGGTCGGGGTGCTCGGCCAGTGCCTTGCGCTTGGCCCGCTTGATCTTTTCGAACTTGTAGATCTCGCTGCTTTTGCCGTAGGCGCCGCCCCCGATCCGCTGGGCAAAGAGGTTTTGAAAGTACGGATCGGACATAGCTAGCGTTGGTTTTTTTTGCCGCCGCCGGGCACCAGGTTCTTGAAGTCGCTGAACGGCTCCGACTTCTTGTCGTCCTTGCCGCCTGGCTGTTCGCTGCGGCCTTCGGCCCGCTTCTTCAACTCTTCCTGCCGCCTCAACTCGGTATCAAACCTCGTCGCGTCCTTGACCTGGCTTCGGATAGCCAGCTTGCCGTCGGGCCCCAACACCAGCAGCCGCCCAGGGCTCTTTTTGGGTTTGCCGCCCAGCACCAGGCGGTCACCGCCGGTGAAGTCGACGATCAGCGAGTCGGTGGCGAACTGCGCCTGGCCCATCGAAGGGGCTCCACTCGGGCTGGGTACCGCTACTTCCTCGGAAAAGTTGGCGAAGGTTCCGCGCGGTACGTTGAACAGGCGGGCCACCTCAACCCCCTTCTCCTTTTCGAACTGGCTGACCATCAAGCTGACCGTGGCGTCCCTCGAGCCGGAGGCTGGATTGACCTCGCCCGCCAGGATTTCGCTGCCGTGTGTCACGGTCACCCAGCCGGTGGGCTCGCTCCAATCCGTAAGGCGGGTTTCCCCCTCTGCCAGCTCTGGGCGTTCCAGGTACCTGGCAGCGACTCCGTGGTTCGGATTGCGCAGCATCAGCCGCACCCGGTAGCGGTAGGTCTTGCCCGGCTCGACCGTGAAATCGAAAAAGCGGAACTGCTTGTATTCAATTCTTGGAGGCGGCGGGGTTGCGGCGCGAACGCCCCGGTTGGCGCTGGCCGCCGCCGTTGGTCGGCGCCCTCTCTGGGCCCGCGACAGGGGAGCGGCCTTGCCGGCGGCTTTTTCCGGCTCCTTTTCGGCCGCCGGCGCCGGCGCGGCGAACTTGTCGCCCAACGGGATGTCTGGATGAGACACGGAGCGAGGGTCGAGGTTCTTCGACACAACGGGCGGAATCGGATCGCAAACCAACGGCTCGACGTAGTTGGGATCGATGACCTCCGGATGACTCGCCGCGTAATGGCCGATGACCTCCGTAAATACCTGATCGACAGGCACGTCGGTCCAATCGCCTTCATCAGCGCCGGGTTCCTGGGATTGCACGCCGAGGTTGTAATACACGGGCGCGTCGCTACTGACGGCGCTGGCGTTT
>JBBDNX010000273.1:0-5331 GCA_040877345.1 Pirellulales bacterium | reverse complement strand
CTGACCTATGGCACGGGCGACAACGCCGCGCTGGCGGCGCGCGGAATCGATTACTGGGCCCTTGGCGGCCGGCACACTCAAGACACACATCACGATAACCGCTGCTTGCTGCACTATCCGGGCACAGTGCAAGGACGCGAGCCGGCTGAACCGGGTCCGCGCGGCTGCACGCTCGTGCAAGTGATCGAGGGCCCGCCGCAACTGCGCCAGGTGCCTTGCGACGTGGTGCGCTGGCTCGACGAGGCGGTTGACGTCGATGAGACGACGACGGCCGACGCGCTGCGGCAAATGCTCGGCCGGCGCTTGCAGTCGCTGGCGGCGGCGACTCCCGGACTCGATCTGCTGGTGTCGTGGACAGCGGCTGGAGGAGGAAGACTGCTGGCCGAGTTGGGGCGCGGGACGTTGGCCGCGCGGCTCCTGGCGGGGCTCAACGAGGAATTCGCCCGCCGCCGCCCGGCCGTCTTCAGCACTCGGCTGGCGGTCGCCCCGCTTCGCGAGTGGCCTGCCGACTGGTGCGAACAGGACACGATCTTGGGCGACTTTGTCCGAACGGTCCGCGGGCTTGTGCCCCATGGCAAGGCGGCCGCGGGCGGTAGTTCGAGCGAGGCGCCTATGCTGGACCTGGTTGAACTATCGGTCGGCTTGGAAAACCTGCTCAGCGAGCGGCACCGGGCTGGGACCCTGGCCGACGGCCTGCGGCTCGACGACGAGAAGACCCGGCGGCGCGTGCTGGCTAAGGCGGCCGCGCTGGGCGCCGATCTGTTACGCGGCGAGGAGCCAAAGACGTGAATATTGTTGAACTGGAAGTCGACGGCTTCGGCGTCTGGAGCGGGCTGCGGCTGGAGTCGCTGTCGGGCGGTCTGAACGTGTTGTACGGCCCCAACGAGGCGGGCAAGACCACACTGCTCGAGTTTGTCCGCTCGGTGCTGTACGGCTTTGCCGACGAGCGCCGCCGGCGTTACTTGCCGCCGCTGCGGGGCGGGCGACCCGGCGGCTCGCTGAAGCTCACCGGCCCCGGCGGCGCGTGCCACGTCAGACGGCACGCCGACGAGGCGCGCGATCCGGTCGAGGGAAACCTGCAACTCCTGGCCGCCGACGGCACGCTGCAAACCGGGCGGGTGCTCGACCTGCTGCTGGGCGACGTCGACGAAGCCACGTTCAACAACGTGTTCGCCGTCGGCCTGAAGGAGATCCAGGAGCTCGCCGCCCTGGATGATACTTCGGCCGCCCAACTGTTGTACCGGCTGACCAGCGGCCTGGACCGCGTCTCGCTGGCCGACGTGCTGGGCGAGCTGGCCGCCTCGCGCGAGTCCACCTTCGGCGGACTGGCCGCCGATGGCCGAAGCTGCCGCGTGACCGCCTTGCTGGCCGAACGCGAGAGAATCCTGGCCGACGTCGATCAGCTTCGCGGCGTCTCGCACCGTTATGCCGCCTTGGCCCATGAGCAAAACGAACTCGAAGCGGCCATCGCCCAGCGCGAGGCACAATGCGCCGAGCTGGAGCAGTCGGCCAGGGTGATCGAAGCGGCCGTCGCCGTCCGCGAACCCTGGAGAGAGCGGGCCGCCCTGGAAACCGAGATCGCCGCCTTGGCGGCACGGCCCGGTCTCGACGCCGACGCGGCACGGCGGTTCGAGCTGATCACCGCCCGCCTGGCCGCCCGCCGTCGCCGGATCGCCAAGATCGAGCGGGCCCGCAAGGCGCTAAGGAACGACGAGCGCCAGTTGGGTTACGACCGTGCCATGGCCCGGCATGCGCCGCGCATCGAAGCCCTGGCCGAGCAGGAGAACTGGATCACTACGCTCGAGATCCAGGTGCGGCAACTGGAGCAACAGCTCGCCCAGCTCGAGGAGCAGGCGGCCGCCCAACAGGCCAGGCTCGGCTTGGGCGCCGGCGAGGGGGCGACGGGCCAGCCGCTGCGGGGACCATTCAAGCTCGACCAACGGTCGATGGCGGCGCTGCGGTCAGCGGGCCGCACCGCCCGCGAGCCTCGCCGCCGATTGCGCGAGGCCAGGTCGCAAATGGACCAGGCGGCCGAAACGGCTCAGACACTGGCGGCCGAGATTCGCTCGGCCTTGAGCGGCCGGCCGGAAAAAGACCTGGCCAAAGCGCTGGAGCGGGCAGGCGGGCTGGTGACGCAGTTGCGCCGGCGCGTGCAGCTCGACGACCGGCTGGCCCAGATGGGCCGGCACCAGGTCGAGCTGGAGACGCAGAGCCGGCACCTCTTGGATCGGCAGTTGCTCCCCAGTTGGGTGCTGGCCGCCTTGGGCGGTCTGTTCGTGTTCGGCGTGGTCTTGATCCTGGCCGGTTTGTTCCTTCCCACGTCGGTCGTCGGATCAGCCGGCTGGGCACTGGCCGTGTTAGGGCTGGGCGGAACCGCGACGGCGGCCGGCGCCAAGTGGATGTTGGAACGCGCGGCCGGCAACCAACTGGAAGCTTGCCAGAAGCAGGCCGGCATCCTGGCGCTGCAAATCAAGCAGGCCAAGGAAGAGCGCGAAGGGCTCGACGCCCAATTGCCGCGAGGCGGCGGGCCGATGCTCGCCCGCTTGCAGGCCGCCGAAAAGGATCTGTCCGCCTTGGAAGACCTGCTGTCGCTCGACGGCCGACGGCAAATGGCCCAGCAGGAAGCCGATGCGGCCCGCGCGGCCGTGCGGCAAGCTCGCGACGACTGCCGGTCGGCCCGCCGCCGCTGGAAGCAGGCGCTGGGCGCGGCCGGCTTGCCGGACGAGCTGTCGTACGCCCAGTTGCGGCGTCTGTCGAAGGGCTGGCGGCAGTTCAGCGACCTGGCGGGCCGGATCGAACGTCATCGGGCTGAGCTCGACCAGCGCCGGCGGGAACTCGAATCGCTGATGGCACGTTTGAACCAGGTCATGGCCGACGTGGGCATCGGGGCCCACGGCGAAGCGGCCGCCGATCAGTTGCGGCAACTGCGGCAGGCCTTGACCGAACACCAGGCAACGGCAACTCGGCGGCTGGCGCTGGTGAAGCGGGCCAGGAGACTGCGGCGTCACCAGCGGAAGCTCACTCAAGGATTGCACCTTTGGCAGCGGCGGCGGAAGGAGCTGTTGCGCCAAGCCGGGGCCACCGACGAGCAGGAGTTGCGCGAGCTGGCTCGCCAACTGGCGCAGGGGCAGTCGCTGCGCGAGCGGCACGGCGCGTTGTCGCGCCAGATCGCGGCGGCCTTGACCAACCGGGCCACCGAAGACGACGTACAAGCCCGGCTTGCCGATCCGGCGGCCGGCGAGCTGGAGGCCGCCTGGGACGAGGCGACAGGCCGCTGGCGGAGCATGCGGCAACAGTTGCAGGAGCTGTTCGAAGCCCGCGGACGGCTGGCGCACGAGCTGGAAGCGCTGGCGGCCGACCGGCGGCTGTCCAACCGGCTGGTGGACTTGGGAGTGGTCGAGGCGCAGTTGCGCGAAGCGATCGAGCGCTGGCAGGTGCTGGCCGTCACGCAGCTTATCCTGGAATCGATCAAGCGCTTCTACGAGGCCGACCGGCAGCCGGAAACGCTGCGGCAGGCCTCCGAGTATCTCGCGCGGCTGACCGAGGGACGTTACACGCGTGTCTGGACGCCGTTGGGCGAAAGCGGCCTGCGGGTGGACGACGCCGAGGGGAGCTGCCTGGGGGCCGAATCGCTCAGCCGTGGCACGCGCGAGCAGTTGTTCTTGTGTCTGCGTCTGGCTCTGGCCGCCTCGTACGCCCGCCGCGGAGTCGAGCTGCCGCTGGTGCTCGACGACGTGCTGGTGAACTTCGACGGCAGGCGGGCCAAGGCGGCGGCCGCCCTGTTGCGCGCTTTTGCCGCCGAGGGGCGGCAGGTGTTCGTGTTCACCTGCCACGAACACGTGCTCAAGCTGTTCAAGTCGCTCAAGGTGCCGGCCCGGCGGCTGCCGGCCAACGACTGTGCCGATGCGCCGACGGTGACCTGGCAGCAGCCTGCCGCGGCCGATGAGCCGAATAAGCAGCCGGCCCGGCCCGCCGCCGAATGGATGTCGGCCAACGGCAGCGGGATGATCGAGATCGACGACGATCGGTTCGAAGTGCAGATTGCCGGCGATCCCGCGGACGAGGAAGAACTCGAGGAGGAAGCTGCCAGCGAGGAATATGACGAGGAGTATGACGGCGACTTGGATAGGGAAGACGGGGAAGAGGAGGACGACGATGCAGAGTCGGCTGAATCGGACGCAGACGAGCCGGAAGAGGCGTCTCATCGCCCGCCGGCTCACAAGGTGATCGTGGTTCGCGGCCGGCGCGGCAACGATCCGTTTGCCAACGCGATCTGGCACGATCCGGTCGAAGACGAGTCGGATGAAGATGCCGGCGAGAGCGAGCTGGAAGAACCGTCCGAGCCGTTCGACGACGCCGACGAATACTCCTGGCCGGCGGGCGCGGACCAGGAGGATGCGGATGAAGCGGACGACAGTCAGCTCGACTTCGAAGACCAGGAAGACGACGAGGCCGCCTGATAGCGAGAGAGAAGAGCCGATGGCTGCCATCTGTCCTTCCTCCTCTGACTTCTGCCCTCTGGCTTCCGACTTCTGACTTTCTGACCTCTGTCCTCTGTCCCTCCGCCTGCTGACCACCGACCACCGACCACTAATGGTATAATCACGGCGTCGCCACCATGTGCATCGGGATGCCGCCATGCCAACCGAAACGTGCGCTGCCGGCTTGGTCGACGTGGTCTGCCAGGGAAGTCCCTACCAGATGGGACTGATCCAGGGCCAGGGCCTGCGAGACAAAATCCGCGCATCGCGCGGGGCCCTCGCCGAGTTGGAGGCTTTTCGGCTGGAGCAGCCGCGCTGGCTGCCGTTTGCTGCCTTCAGGCACCTGGCTGAGCGCCGCGCCGCGCGCCTGATGGCCCAGGCCCTGGCGCGCGAACACCCGGAAATGCACCAGCGGCTGACGGGCATCGCCGCCGGCTCGGGCGTCCGGCTCGGCCCGTTGTACCTGCTCAATGCGCTGGAATCGTTTCTGTCGAGCGTGGAAGGCCGCACCGTGCGGCCGGGGCTGGGCGCCTGTTCGGCAGTAGCCGTGCGCGGCAGCCGGTCGGCGACCGGCGAGCCGATGATTGCCCGCAACTTCGACTACTTGCCGCTAGTGCAGCCGTTCTACGTGTTGCGCGACAGCCGGCCCCAGGGCCGATATCGATCGCTGGACTTTACCGTCGCGCCGTTGGCCGGATCGGTCGATGGGCTCAACGAGCAGGGATTGGCAATCACGTACAACTATGCCTTCACGGTCGACATGCCGTCGGCGCGTACCCCGATCACCATGGCCATTGCCGAGGCGATGGGACGCTGTTCGACGGTGGCGGAGGCGGCGGAGTTGATTGCT
>JBBDNX010000272.1:0-5333 GCA_040877345.1 Pirellulales bacterium | reverse complement strand
CCATAAATGGGGTCACTACGAACCACCGCCTGCTGTGCCCCGCGCGGCGGCTCTTGGCCGACCCCATAAATGGGGTCACTACGAACCACAGCCTGCTTTGCCCCGCGCTGGGCTGGCGGCCCTTGGTGGCCGGCGGCCAGCGCGTGCCGCAATGCCCCTCGCTTCGCCTCGATCTCGCGCCTGCGTGCCTTGATGCGCCCGAGCAGGGCGGCCTCGCCCCGGCCGATCGCTCCGGTCAACAAGCGATCGAGGTCCGCCAACTCAGCCTCCATCGCATCCAGCTCATTCCACAGTGCCGCCAGCGAGCGTTCGAAGTCCGAGTTCGCTTCACCGGCCGGCGGCGGCTGGGAGCCAGCACGTTCTACAGGCGTCGCAAGCGGCTGGATGGCACCGCCAGCGTTCCCCGGCTGGTAGTCAGGCCGCGCGGACGCGGCCTCTTCGAACAGCAACTCGCCGGTCTGGCCGATATCGCTCGACGCACTGCCGCCCGCGGCCCTCAGCAATTGCCCATCGGCCAGCCGCACGCCGGGCACCAACCCCACGACGGCGAGCACGAGGCAGATGGTGGCGCAGCTCCAGAGTCCGCGTGCCAGTTTGCCCACCCGGGGTGCGTCCTGGTGCCTGTCCTTCAACAACTGGTCGACGCGTTCGGCCAGCGGCGAACCGCCGCCGACCACCGGCGCTGCAAAGGCCGGCGCCTTGCCCGCCAGCAACTCGGCCGCGACGGTAAGGCAGCGGGCCAAGGCCAACGGGTCGTTGGTCTGGGCGACGGCCCAGCGGTCGGACAACGTTTCCGCCTCGCGGCGAATCTGCCGCTGTGCCAAGCGGTTAAGCGGCTGGAAGAACCCCACGGCGCCGATCGCCCCGCCCAACCACAACCAGCGCGTGTCGCCGCGCACCAGGTGCCCCAACTCGTGCGCGAACAGGGCTTTCAGCTCTCGCCGGTTGAGCCGCTGGAGCAAGCAGGGGGGCACCGCAATGTTCCAACGCCACAGACCCCAGGCGACGGCACTCGTTCCATCCAGCCAGCGGTACAACCGCACGCGCCGCTTCAGACCGGCATGGCCGAGCAACCGCCTGAGCAGCTCCTGTTCCGGTCCCGACTTCAACTCCTCCAGGCCCGACCGCCCCAGTTGCAGGGAGAGGCTTGCCATCCGGGCCAGGCCGACCAGGCAGGCTGCAATCCAAGCCAGGCCAACGGCCAGCGTCCAATTGAAAAGTGTGGGGCGATTCGATGGGATCGATACGCTGGACTGATTCTGCGCCGGAGGGGCAAGCGTGTCGCCGTGCATCAGCGGCGTTTCACCGGTCGAATCGAGCGCGGATGCCATGGCCCCCGCCGTAGAATCGGCCAGGAAGAGCGAGCTGGCTGCATCGACCGGCTCCGATCCGATGCCCGTCGTATCGGCCCCGACGCTCTGCCGACCCATCGCCCGGCTCGCAGGATCATCCCAGGATGCGCCCGCCCGCAGCCGCGACGGCAGACGGAGCTGGCCGCTCCACGGCGTCAGCGGCATCCACCATTGCAAAGGCGCCGTCACCAGGCCGAGCGTGAGGGCCAGCTTCCAGGCTGCCTGGCGATTCGCGGCCGACGCGACCTTTCGCCACCGGAGGCAGATCCAGAGTCCGCCGATCAGGCAGGTCGAGTGGATCCAGTAGGTGGCCAGGATGGCAACCAGGCGTTCGAACCAGCTAACGTCCACGTTCGCGCTCCCGTTCGTCGATCATTGCCTTCAAGCGTGCCAGCTCGTCGGGCTGCACGTCGCACTCGTCGAGCAGGTGGCTGACCATCTCGGTCACGTTTCCGGCGAACAACCGCGTCGCGAGGTCGACGACCATCGACCGGCTCACGTGTTGCTGCTCGACGAGCGGCCTGTACACAAAGGTGCGTCCCTGGCGGCGGTGCGCCACCAGCTTCTTGCGCTCCATCTTCGAGAGCATGGTGGAGACCGTCGTGTAGGCCAGCGGCCGTTCGGCCCGCAAATCTTCCTGCACCTCGGCCACGGTGGCCTGCCCCCGCCGCCAGAGCGTCTGCATGATCGCCAACTGTAGATTGGCCAGTTTGTGCATCAGGGGTCAGGGGTCTGGGGTTGGTGCCTGCGGCGGACTTGCAGCATAGTCAGGGGTAGATCGCCAGCCAAGAACTACCAGAGTAATACTAACTTAGTAAAACTTTGTCAAGCAGATTTTCAGGAATCCGATTTCGTGCGTTCCGCCCGGCCATTTGTCCGCTGCTGGCTGTCCGTGAAAGGTCCAGGGGGGTTCTCTTCTGGGACCAGGCCTGTGGCGTCATCGGTCCTGTGCCTTCATCCTTCTGCCTTTCTCTCCTTCCAGGCTGCTAATGAACTCGTCGAGCGCCTGGTAGTATTCCGGCGGCAGCCGATCGTTGTGGTCGTGATCCGGGAGGCGCACGAAGCGCTTCGGCTCGTTGGCCGCTTCGAACAGCCGGCGGCCTTGCTCAAAGGGAATGATGCGGTCGGCGTCGCCGTGGCACTGCAGCAGCGGCCCATGGTACCGGCCGATCCTTTTCAGCGAGTTGAGGCGGCTGCGCATGACCCAGCGTGTCGGCACCCAGGGGTAATGGTACGCGCCCATCTCGGGCAACGAGGTGAAGGTGCTTTCGAGGACCAGCCCGCGCGCGCCGTCGGCGGCCGCCAACTCGACCATCACGGCGGCGCCGACCGACTCGCCCAACAGCACGATGTCGCTTTCGGCCACTGCGGCCCGCTGGGCCAGCCAGCGCCGCGCGGCGCGGGCGTCGGCCACAATGCCGGCCTCGGTCGGACGCCCCTCGCTGCGGCCGTAGCCCCGATAGTCGAACACGAGAACCGACAGCCCCATCGCCCGCAGCTTGAGCAGTTGATCGATCCGGTGCGTGATGTTGCCCGCATTGCCGTGCGCAAACAGCACGACGGCCCGGGGCTTCTCGTGCTCGACGTACCAGCCGTGCAGCCGCGTGCCGTCGGCCGCCTGAAAATGCGCGTCTTCGACCGCTATGCCGGGCGGCTTCCAATCGCCGACGGGATAGACCGAGGGGAAAAAGATCAGCGATTCTTCGAACCACATCAGAAACAAGATCACCAGGCCGTATCCGATCGCCACCGCGCGCCCCAATCGCCACGCCGGTCGCCAGCGGCCCTTGCTCAAGCCTTGATGCATGCGGGCTTGGGTACTTGGTACTTTGTACTTGGTATTTTGTACTTTGTACTTGGTACGAAACCATTCGTGCGTGCCGCCCATCAGTATAAAGGCAGAAGCGGGAAGGCAGAAGGCAGAGGGCAGAGAGCAAGGAAAGGACCAGGCAGGACAAGGAGCAACTGGGGCACGCTAACGCTTTGCCACCAGCCACCCGGCCGCCTCTCCACACGGCTTCGGGCGGCGACCGCAGTTTCCCCTTGTCTCCTTGTCGCCTGGTCGTCTTGTCGATACGCTGGACGGCACCGTCCGCCTCTTCAGGAGTCTCCACCATGCGCCTTTGCCTTGCCCTTGCCGTACTGGCCGCTTTGCCCCACCTGGACGCGGGCCGCCTGGCGGCCGACGAGTTTTTGGCGGGCGTCGCGGTGGCCGACATCACGCCGCCCGCCGGCTTCCGCATGAGCGGCTACTTCAACGAGCGGCTCAACACGGGCGTGCTCGATCCCTTGCAGGCCAAGGCGCTGGTGCTGGCCCAAGGCGAAACCAAGGCGGCCCTGGTTTTTTGCGACCTGATCGGCATCAGCGCCCGCGTTGCCGACCAGGCCCGCTCCGATGCCGCCCGCCGCAGCGGCATCCCGGCCGAAAATATCGCCATCCTGGCGACGCACAGCCATACCGGGCCGCTCTATTTCGGCGGCCTGCGGAAGTATTTTCATGAGCGGGCGGTCGCCGAGCACGGCTCCGATCCGCGGGAAACGGTCGACTATGCCGCCGAGCTGACCGAAAAGCTGGCGGCGGCCATCGACGAGGCCCACAGCGCGCTGCGCCCCGTGCGCCTGTCGGCCGGCCACGCGCCCCAGGAGCCCACGTTGTCGTTCAACCGGCGGTTCCACATGAAAAACAGCACGGTGGTATTCAACCCCGGCCAGCGGAACCCGGACATCATCCGGCCGGCAGGCCCCATCGATCCCGACGTCGGCGTGCTCTTGTTCGACGACCCCGCGGCCGGCCGCCCGCTGGCCGTGGCCACCGTGTTCGCCATGCACCTGGACACCGTGGGCGGTACGCTCTACTCGGCCGACTATCCTTATTTCCTGGAGCGTACGCTGAAGGGCCGGCTCGGCGACCAGGCCGTGTCGCTGTTTGGGGCGGGGACCTGCGGCGATATCAACCACATCGACGTCAGCTCGCAGGGCCGCCGCAGCGCGGAGGAGATCGGCGGGCTGCTGGCCGAAACCGTGCTGGCCCAGTTGCCCAAGCTGGCGGCAGTCGAGCCCGCCTTGGCGGTGCGCTCGGCCAAGGTGCAAGCCCCCTTGCAGCAATACCCGGAAGAGGCGGTCGCGCGGGCCGCGGCCGGGATGTCGAAGATCGGCACGCGAGAGACTCCGTTTCTCGAGCAAGTGGAGATCAACAAGATCAACGCGCTCGAGATGTACGAGTCGGACACGGCAACGCTCGAGGTGCAGGTCTTCCGCCTGGGGAGCGACCTGGCCATTGTCACCTTGCCCGGCGAGGTGTTCGTCGAGCTGGGGCTGGCCATCAAGCGGGGCTCGCCTTTCAAGAACACGCTGGTGATCGAGCTGGCCAACGACACGCCCGCGTACATCCCGACGCGCAAGGCGTTTGCCGAGGGGAGCTACGAGACGGTCAACTCGCACGTCGAGCCGGGCGGCGGCGAGCTGATGGTCGAGGCGGCCGTGAAGATGCTCAAGGAACTGGAATGAGAAGGCAGAAGGCAGAGGGCAGAAGGCAGAAGGCAGAGGGCGGGGGGCAGAAGGCAGAAGGCAGAAGGCAGAAGGCAGAAGGCAGAGGTTCCGCCGGAGGCGGACTTGCAGCACAGTTCCGCCGGAGGCGGACTTGCAGCACGGTTCCGCCTGCGGCGGACTGGCAGCAGCGGAGATTGTGGTGGGTGCAGCGCGGGGCTGACACTAACAGAGCGCCGTTGTCCGTGAATTCAAAACGGACCATTTAACTCGTATTCTTCCTTCATCCTTCTGCCTTCTCCCTTCTGCCTTTATCAGTCTTGCACATCCTTTTCGTCCACCAGACGTACCCTGCCCAGTTCGGCCACGTGGCCAGGTACCTGGCGCGCGAGCATGGTTTTCGCTGCACGTTCGTGTCGCGGGCGGGCGCCGGCCAGGATGAGGGGGTGGAGCGGATCCCGTTTCAGCTCAAGGGGGCCGCCACCGAGCGGACCC
>JBBDNX010000271.1:0-5342 GCA_040877345.1 Pirellulales bacterium | reverse complement strand
ACGTGCTCAAAATCGTCTGGCGAAACACCGTGTTCGGAGATGTGCTTAATAATCTCATCGGTCCATAGAAACTGGTAATAGGCCATTCTGGCGGTTCTCTCCGCCTATTCATTGTAGCATATCGAACGCTTCTAGCTTCTAGCCGCACTACTCGGTCACTCCGCGTTGGCCTTCTGGAGTCTCAGTTTCCAGAACCGCAGCGCGGAGTCAACGTCTTCGAGCACCTGCCGGCGCTGGGATGCATCGGTCAAGGATACTTCGAGCCGGGCCGCACGCTCGTCGGTCCAGTCGAGAAAGAACTGGGCCGAGCGGCGCGAGACGCGAGGCTGGTCGGGGTCGCCGACGTAGAACGGCCCCGTCGACGCGAAACGGAAGGTCTGCGGGTTGTCGGCAATGGCTCGGACCAGAAACCAGCCGGACGACTCACTGGGGAACGTGACCGTCAGCCGCTGCTGGAGCGATTCCCGGCAGTCAATCGTCCGCACCACGTCGCCGTTCTGAACGACCTCGATCCGGGGCACGCGATCCAGCGAAATGAGCTCGATGTCGAGCGCGATTTCCGGCGGGGGCGTGGCGGCGAACGCGTGGCCCGGCAGCTCGCCATTCGCCTTGACCAAGAGGAGCGGACCGTTGGTCACGAAACAACGGCCGGCCCTCAGGTTCTCCCACCAGTCGCCGTAATCGAGGGTGTCGCTGCCGCTACCGCCGTCGCCCGTGTGAACGTAGACGCGGTTGTAGCCCACGGGGTTCGGCAGCACTCCGCTGGCGCTTCCCGCCGAGGGAGGCAAGCGCAGGCCGCAGTTGAGCGCGTGGTAGTAGATCTCCTGCGACCAGTAGCCGGTGCCGAGGGGGGCCGGAAGCCGCTCGGCGTCGCGCGGCTTGCCCCAGGCTTCGTTGGCGAGCATTTCGGAGCGGCACATGTGGTTGTTGGCGATGCCGATCGAATCGACCTGGCCCGTTGCCAGCCAGAGCGGAAAATCCCACCAGAAGGGTTTTTCAGCGTCGACCCAGCAGTCGGGGTGCCGGGCCTTCGCTTGCCGAAGGAATGCGACGGACGACGGGTACTCCCGCTGGGCCTCGGTGATATCGATCGGGCGGGGGAGATGGAAGTAGAGCAATTCGCCGCCGCCACGCTCGTCTTCGCCCGCCAGGACATGAAAGAACCGCTGTGGATCCGCGCGGCGCAGCGGATCGTCGGGAAGGTTTTTGGGCGACCACGGATTGGTCTGGTTCCACCAGGTGATGACCGGCGCGACGTGCAGGTCCTCGGCCTGCATCAAGAGCGCGACATCCCGCGGGGGCCGGTGCACGTGCAGGTCGCCCGAGTACCAGCCGAGCGAGGGCAAGTCGGCGATCCGCCCCGGCTTGGCCGAGACGGTGCGGTCGCGTCCGGCCTCCAACTCGATTTCGCCCGCCAGCCGCTGGTGTTCCGGGCCGCGCTCGACTTCGTAGCGATATTTGCCCGGCGGCAGATCCAGCTCGGCCTTGCCCGGGCAGACGAAGTGGTCCCTCCAGGCCGGCAGCCCCGGCGCCAACACCGGCTTTGCCGACGCATCCCGGAGATGGATCCGGCAGGCCGTCGGCCGCCCCGCCGGATCGCTGATCTCGAATCGCAGAAAAGCGGTCTCTCGGTCCTGGGCGGCTGCCACGACCGGGCAGAGGAGCGCGGCAGCCAGACAACCGGGCAGCAACTTGACCATGTCCGCACCTCCTGTTTCGCGCCGGCATTCGCTGGGAGGAGGGTGCCGCCGTCAGGGAAGGCGCGATTGCCACTGTTCGGCATCACGTGACGTGTGAAATACGCAATAGATGGTGACGACGACGTCGCCCTCCTCATAGAAGACGGCGTATGGAAACCGCCGCACCAATCCCCGGCGGTAGTTCTGATACACGATGCCGTGCATCTGGGGGTTGCGGGCGATGGCCTTTACGCATGCGTCCACGCAACGTAGAAACTCCTCTCCGAGGCCGGATCGCTGTGCCTCGTACCATGCATACGCGGCTGCAAGGTCGTCTGCTGCTTCCGGGACGACGATCAGCTCAGCGGCCATGGCGGCTCCGGACCCGCCGCTGGATTTGCTCCCAGGCCAGCCCCGAGCCGGGGTTGTTCAGAAGATTCGCCTTTCGCCGGTCAAGTTCCTTTTTTTGCCAATCATGCACCGGCACCGACTCCGGATCGGATGCCAGGTCGTCCCAGAGATCTTGCACAAGCTGAAGCTTTTCCGACGGACTTAGGTCAAAGACCGAGATATCGCGCGAGCTCATTCTACTGGTGGTCCAGGCACGCTGGATCCGCTCCGATTCAACTGGCCGCCCCTGCGCCCGGATGCAACTGCCATCATCCGCAAACCAATCCTATCACGGGGTTTATTGACTAGTCAATCTGTCCAGGGCCATGACGCGCGACTGCCAGGCTCATTACCGATTCTTCTGCTTCTTGCGGCTTGCCTTGATCACCGATTCGTACTGCTCGATAAGGGCCCGCGCCGGGACGCGGGCGATGGCCTGGCCGATCAGGTCCAGGGGCAGCTCCTCAAGCTTCTTAAAGCGAATGCACGACTTGCCCATGTCGAGCTTCTTGCCCGTCTTGGCCCACTGTTTGCGAAACCAATCCTCCTCCGGAGTGCTGCCGTAAGTGCACATCAGATACAGCGACATGTAGTTCTTCTGCGAGGCGAGCGCGGCGAACGGCAAGGGCTGCTTCGGATCGCAATGGTAGCCGGGCGGGTAGACCGAGTGAGGGACAAAGTAGCCGATCATGCCGTACTGCATCCCCTCCTGGTAGTCCTTGTCGAGGTTCTTGAGAATCACCTCGCGCACGGCCTGGATCGCCGCGCGGCGGTCGGCGGGGAGGCCGGCAAGGTACTGCTTGACGCTTGTGGCTTTGCTGATCATCGACTGCTCCCGAAGTGCGCCAAATCAAAACGAAAACGCCACGCACGAGACTTGCCTAACTCAAGGCACCGATAGCCTTGCGACGTCTGGCAGCGAGGACAGGGAAACATTCCCGCCGACGCCGTGGACTCCGTCGTCTTGACGCCGAAAATGATCATGTTTCGACTCCGTCGCCGCGGGCACCGCGCGTGCACGCAAATCGAAGCAACTGTTGCCGAACTCGCCGGCGTTCGGGTGCGTCGCCAGTATATCCAAATCGGGCGGCGTCAACCACCATCGCTCGCTTGTTGAAGTACTCCGCGGGTCATCGCCAACGGGCGTGCGGCGCGGACAATGGCCGCTCGTTTTGCGGCTTGTACGCGTAGTACAGCAGCCTGCCTGCCGATCGATTGCATCGGCCGCAACTGCGCCGATTTGAGAATCGCAATCCAATGTGCGATACTGCTGACGGTCGTTACTTGCTGCTGCCAAGCTTCCGAACGAGGTTCAACTCGGACACCGCGGGCCCCGCTGGCTTGAGCAATCACGCGGCCTGGCTGATTCCCCTTCGGCGAAAGACCATACCGGCGCGTATGCCCGAATCAAAGCCAGTCAAACGCTACGTCCCGCTCATGCAGACGCTTGCCGCCGCACAGCGTTGGAACGACGTCGTAAGGCAGGCGGGCCTGTGGCTGGCGGAAGAGCCGGACAGCGTTGCGGCACACTGCGCGATGGCCTCAGCGCTGTTGCAGCTTGACCAGATCGAGGCGGCCGAGCACCACGCCCGCGCCGCCCGCGCGGCGCGACCCGATTCCCGCCTCGGCCATCAACTCGTTGCCGAAGTTTACTCGCGGCGCGGGCAATGGCGGCAGGCACTGGAGAGCATCCAGGTTGCTCTCACGCTCGGCGCGAACGATGCGGATCTTCACTTCCTTGCCGCCAAGATTTACCTGAACCTGAGACGTATCCCCGAGGCGTTGGGCGAGGCCCGTCAGGCACGTACGCTCGAGCCCCGCGAAACGGATTATGCTCATTTGGTGATTGCCCTGGAACGGATGGATCAAGACACCGCCCAGAGCGCCTATAACGCCATCACCGAACTCGAAAACGCCTTGGCGCTCGATCCGCTGAATGCCAAGCTTCTGTTCCACATCGGCCGGCAGTATTCCTGCGGTCTGGAGGACGACCGCACGGCGGAGGAGTTCGTCCGGCAGGCGCTGGCGCTCGATCCCACGAACCGGGCGATCCAGGACGAGTTGTTTGAGATTGTTTCGCGCCGAGACGTGGTCTATCGCACGCTCAACCTGCCGCGGCGCACGCTGGCCTGGGTGGTGGATCTGCGGCACGGTGCCCCGCTCCGTTTCGTGCTGCCGTGGTTGCTGCTGGGTCTGTTCGCCTGGTTGCCCCCGTTGGTGTGGCTATCGGCTTCCGCGCTGCTGCTCTATCCGGCAACGATGCTCTACCAGTGGCTTTTCCTTGGCGATCTGCTTGCCAACCGTTCCACACGGCCTGCTTGCGGACGCCTGTTGCGCGCGGTCGGCCGCGCGGCCAAGGCGCTGCGCTGGGCGGTGGGGGTGACGGTGCAGGGTGGATTGTGGGCAGCGTGTTTCTATCTATGTCATGTTCCCCAGGCGATCGGCTGGACGTTCTTGATCGTCACCATCGGGGTCAACTTGGCACTCACGCTTTGGCAGCGGAACAGCCGCCAGGCCGCCGCCCGGGAAACCGCGCGGATCGAGGCCCAAGGCGTCATCCTGGCCGACGAAGCGCCCGACGACCCGGTCCTTCTCTCGGATACGCCTCGGGGTACCGGCAGCGGCCGCCCGCTCACGGTCCCGGGCGTGTGGAGCGGCATGTCGCCCAAGGTCCGGTTTCTTGTGGGCGTGCCGGCTCTAGGAGTCGTCCTCGGTCTGGTCACGATCTGCAGCGGAGTGGGTTACCTGGGGGTCAAGACCTTCGGCAACCTCGAAGGACAGCGTGTTGCCGAACTCGTCGAGGATCATCCCCTCGTGCTGGAAAAGCTAGGCGGGATCGAGCGGTGCGAGTTCAACCTGGCGGCCGACCTGATCGAGGCCGGCCGCTCGGAGCAATTGTACGACGTCCGCGGCCCGAAAGGCTCCGGCCAGCTCATCGCCGTCGAGCGATTCTACCAATACCGCTCCATCAAGCTTCGCACGAGTGAGGGAGAATGGGAGCTGCTCGAAGGGGATCGCGATGCAGCGCGGATACAAAGGAAGGGATCGCAGCCGGGAGTCATTCGGATCAAGCCTAGGAATTAGATCCGTCTTGCTTCGATCTCCGCGGACCGGCCGCCGCTTGGGATCTCTCAGGGAGCCGAGCGGGCGGGGGCAGGCGCTGGGGGGCAGGCGCTGGGGCGGCCGGCGCTGGGGCGGCCGGCGCTGGGGCGGCCGGCGCTGGGGCGGCCGGCGCTGCTTCGGCCGGCGCTGCTTCGGCCGGCGCTGCTTCGG
>JBBDNX010000270.1:0-5369 GCA_040877345.1 Pirellulales bacterium | reverse complement strand
AGACCAGCCACATCACCGCCAGCACGACCGCCAGGCGAACGATCGGCTCGTACACCGGATCCAGCCGCCCATATCCGGTGAAGACCTGCGGGCCGAAGTGCGTTTCGATGCTACGCGCGATCCAACCCTTGCCGCCGCCGATCAGTTGCGCCATGCAATACATCAGGATCGAGTTCATGCCGACCACCGCGAGGGGCCAGGCCACCCGGCGAAACCCGATGATGTCGACCACCAGGTAAAAGCCGGCGAGCATCAGGAACGTCAGCCCCGAGCTGTACAGCGCCCAGGAGGGGCTCCAGATGCGTTTGACCAGCGGGCAGAGTCCGTAGTAGTTCAACATCCAGCCGCCCGCCGCCAGCACGGCCCCGGATGCCACCAGCAGGCCGAGCTTGAACCCCCGGCCGCGCGGCGCGCGGAGGATGCCTCCCGCCAAGAGGCCGAAAATCATCGTTGCCAGCGAGGGGATGAAGTTGAGCGTCTGGTAGCCGCCGGCGTTGTACTCGAACGGCTTCTCGCGGGGAAACTGGTTCAACAACCAGCGATCGACGTGGGCGGCCGCGTTGGTGTTCTTGTCCCAGTGCGCCTCGATGCCCGCCGGATGGGGAAAATCGTCCGGGACGCCAACCGACATATAATTGAAATCGGCCGCCGGCGCCGGATGGAAATAGAACAGGCACCAGTAACCGCCGAGGATCACGGCAATCGCCAACAGTTGCCAGGCGGCATGGCCCAGCCACCAGAGCAGGAACAAGAACGTGTAGCCCAGGCCGATCTGTGTCAGCACGTTGACGAACGTGAAGTCGGTCCGCTCCTGCCCCACCGACGAAAGAAAGATGCCCAGCAGGATCAGCACGGCCGAGCGGTAGAGCGCGTGCCCGAGCATCCGGCCGAAGGAGTGCCCCTCGGCGCACCGCCGGGCAAACGAGTAAGCCATGGCCGCCCCCACCATGAACATGAACGAGGGCTGGATCAGGTCCCAGAACGAGCAGCCGACCCACTGGACGTGGTCGAACTGGTATCCCAGAAACGTCCAGACGGGCTCGTCGGGAAAGTGCTTGGCCACCTGCGGCAGGGCGAAACCGGCCGAAACCATGGCCAGCATGATGAAGCCGCGATAAGCGTCGAGCGACACCAGCCGCTCGTCGATGTCGGGCTGATCGTGCCTGTACATCGTCAGAATCCCTCCATAAACACCGGTAGAGTAGCATATGGCCCGGGCGTGGCAAAGCTGGCCAGAACCCGCACGCTGTCCGGCATGACGCGGCTCGCGGGTTTACGACGTGATGCCCTTGGTCAATTCCATGAACGCCGTCTCCAGGTTCACCTCCTCTTCCTTGAACAACGTTAGCCTGTGACCGGAGCCCACCAGGGCGGTCGGCAGGTGGCTGTAATCCTTGGTGCCCTCGGCCAAGGTCACGGTGATCAAACCGTTGTTGGCCTGCACTTTCTCGACGGCGGCCTGGGTCTCGATCAAGCGGGCGGCCGAGTCGATGTCGCCCGCGATGCCGATCTTGAGCACCGGCTGGCGGCGGACGCGGCGCATCACTTCATCCACGTCGGAGTTCACCAGCAGCACGCCCCGCTCGATGATGCCGATCTTGTTGCAGATGTCGGCCAGCTCCGGCAGGATGTGGCTGGAGACCATGATCGTCTTGCCCATGCCGCGCAGCTCTTTCAACAACCCTCGTATTTCGATGCGGGCCCGGGGGTCCAGGCCGCTGGCCGGTTCGTCCAGCAATAGCACCTGCGGATCGTGCAAGAGCACGCGGGCCAGCCCCAGCCGCTGCGTCATGCCCCGCGACAGGCTGGTGACCAGGGCGTGCCGCTTGTACCCGAGGTCGACCAGGTCCAGCACCGAGTCGCACACGGCCCGCCGCTTGGCGCCCGTGATCCGGTAGGCGGCGGCAAAGAACTCCAGGTACTCGATGACCTTCATGTCGTCGTACACGCCGAAAAAATCGGGCATGTAGCCGACCAACCGCCTGATCTCCTTGGGCCGGGTGTAGATGGAGTACCCGCAGACGTAGGCCTCGCCCCAAGTGGGGTTCAACAGCGTGGCCAGGATCCGCATGGTGGTGGTCTTGCCGGCCCCATTGGGTCCGATGAAGCCGAACACGTCGCCCGCCTCGAGCTTCAAGTCCAGCTTGCTCACGGCGTGCAAGTCGCCGTAGGTTTTCGTCAAATCGCGGGTTTCAATCACGGTGCAGTTCCAAAGTCCACGGCAGGTTTGCTGCCCATCGGCAGCACAAAACGATAAAAGGTCCAATTCCGCCGCCGGGCGTCCAGCGGCCGGCCGCCGCGCTGCACCTGGCTGGCCGGCTGCTCGGCCTGGCCCACCAGGATCGCCTGCCCCATGCTCAGGTGTCCGCTCAGATCGGTGAAGTGCTGGTAGCGGTGCAACAGTCCCGTGTAGCTGCGGCCTCGCGCCGCCTCGAAGAACAACATCTGCCGCATGATCGCTGCCACGTCGAAGCCGGCCTGGTCGTACGGAGTGGCCACCTCCAGAAAGTGGCCCTTCTCCCCACGGCTCAGCTTGTATTCCTTGAACACCGGGACCAGCTCGCGCTGCTCTCCCGGGATGATCCGCACTCGCTGCCCGGGTTTCAAGTCCCCGATCAGGTAGGCCCAGCGGCCGCTGAGCAACATGCAGTCGGTCAGCGGCATCGGCAACCGGCTGGTCAGCGTGCCTTCGGCCACCAGGTCGGGGGTGGCCGTCAGGTCGGCCTCCAACTGGAGGTGGCTCGGCTGGCTCCAACGGGCAGTGAAGCTCTTGGTCGACCAGATGCCGACCGGCACTCCCAGCAATTGATCCAGGCCGGGCGAAAACCGATACGCCTTGGCGATGGGAGGGGCCGCTACGGCGGTGGTTTCCATGCCACCCAGCGCCGAGCCCGGCAATCCGTGCCACGCCAGCAGGGTTTGGCTCTCGGCGGTGCCGGCCAAGGGCACAAGGGAAAGGTCGTACGTCGCCTGGCGCGGGCTGAACATGTTCAGCCAGGTGGTTCCCCGCATCCGCTGCGAGGCCAGGTCGACGTCGACCAGATCCACCTGGTTCACGCGGATCTCGTCGCCTTTCCAACGATGGGCCAGGGCCCAGGCTCCCAGGCTGAACGCCGCGGCCAGCAACGGAAACGTGAACCATGTCCACTCCAACCGCCCCAGCTTTTTGAGGACGAAAAAATCAACCGGCCCGACCAGCAGCAAATAGATGAAGGCCGACAAGGCCACGCCCCAAAACGGCACTACCGCGATCCCCTGGAACTGCTCCAGCGCGCCGCGCAATTGTCCGGCCAGGTCCGTCAGCCCCAGGTAGCCGGCCGGTCCTCGGCTGCGGCTCTCCTCGTCGTCGCCGGCCGGCTCGGTCCGCGGCCAGAGCAGCTTGGCAACCAGGCTGCCGCGGCCTTGCCATTCGGCCAGGGGCCCGCGGGCCAGGTCGATCGCCACGAACGTCACTTCGCCGAACACGCGGGGCGTGCGAAGCACCAGCGGCAAGTTGCCTTCGCTCAACTCGACCACGCCGTCGACCTGGTCGAGCTGGTGCACCTCGATCCGGCCGGCCCCGCCCACCTGCCGTGATCCGGGGACCTGGTACGCCGATCCGATGTACATCTCCAGGGCGGTCGTGCGGGGCAGCCTTGCTTTTTTTTACAGCCGCCCCGGCACGAAGCTTGCCAACGGCGCCTCGGGCGCGATCGCCTGTTCGACCTCGGCCGATGCCACCAACAGCATCCGCCCCCCCATCTCCAGCCACGCGGCCAGCGCATCCAGCCGCGACGCCTCCGGCGACCCACTCGACGTCCAACCGCCCGACACGACCAGCACGTCGACGCCATCGTAGCCGAGCCATCGCGACGGCAGCTCCGCCGGATCGCTCAAGGGGACCACCGAGATTCCGACCGACCGATCCGGCGCGAACGTCGAGGCGGCCTCCTCGACGCCGACCGCCGGTCCCAGGGCAAGGATCATCCTTTGCTGCGACGGCAGTCCCCTCGGCAGGCCCACGCCGGAGCGAAACGTCCGCCTCGCCAGCAGCTCGCCGTCGCAGCTCAGGGCCGCTCGCAGGTCGCCGTCGGCCCGCCCGAACTTCACGTACAGCAAGAAGCGCGTGAGCTGGCCGGGGGCAATCGGAGCGGCCTCGGAAACCGCCTGGCTGGGCACGTCGTCGCCGTCGGGCACGGTGACGACCAGGTGCCCTGTCAGCTCGCGGGCGCCTCCGCGCACCGTGATCTCGACCGGCGCCCAGTAACCGGTCTTGTAATGGCCGCCGAAGCCGACGCGCAATGTTTCGATCGACGGAGCCGCATCCCGCCCGGCATCGGCCCGGGCCGCCGGCGGCGCCAAGAGCGCGGGCGCCGCCGCCAGCAGCAGCGTTACGGCCCGGAACCCTCGTTGGCAGGCCGCCCATGCCGCCCACGGCCGATCAGCCTCTCGTGACGGCATCAGGGCTTCTCCGCGGCGTCGCAACGGCAGACCACTTGCCCGCATCCGGGGCAGCCGACCGCGTATTTGCGGCTGACCGCCTCGGCCAAATCCACGCCAACGACATTGGCAATGGTAGCCAACCAGGCCAGCACGTCGGCAAACTCCTCCGAGCGCTGTTCATGCGTCCCCTGCCGAAGACAAGCGGCCAACTCGCCCACTTCCTCCATCAGCCACATGAAGGTGCCGTCCACGCCCCGGGCCAGGTCCTTTTCCAGGTACATCCGGCGGATCAGCTCCTGGAACTCGGCGATGGTCAGGCTGGCCGCCGCCGTTGCCTCGCGATTTGATTTGCCGCTCACGGGCTCACGCTCTCCAGCATTGCTTCGGCGCCCGGATAATCCGCATCGAGCTGGAGCAGCTTTTCCAGGACGGCACGCGCTTTTTCGGGCTGTTTCGCCTCGATCCAGGCGGCCGCGCACGCCAGCCGCAGGCCCAGCTCGTCGGGCTTCAACCGCACGGCCACTTCGTATTCCTCGGCCGACTGGCCGTGGTTGCCCATGCCCGACAGCGCCTCGGCCCACATCCGGTGGACTTCGCCGTCCATCACGTCGATGTGGTTTGCCAGCCGCGCCCAGCGGGCGGCCGACTCAAAGTCCTTGGCCTTCAATGCCAACTGCGCCAGCTTCTTCCGGTACGCCGCATCGTCGGCCTCCGTCATCGCCAGTTGCTCGAGCACCGCCGCCAGCTTTTGCTCGTCCCCGGTCGAGAGGTACAAGCGGGCCAGCGATTTTGTCCATTGGATGTTGGAGGGCTCGCTCTTCGCCCCCAGCTCGTACAACCGGCCGGCCTCGTCATAATCCTTGGCCTTGAACTTCAGGCCGGCCAGCAGGTTCAACGCGCTTTCCTCGGGATCATCCGGATCGAGGCTTGCCGCGAGCAAGTCCATC
>JBBDNX010000269.1:0-5375 GCA_040877345.1 Pirellulales bacterium | reverse complement strand
AGGCCGGTGGCGAACGTCACGCGGCTGCCGCCGGTCACGTCGGTGTAGCCGACGCTGTCGGTGTCGGCGACGCGGGGGTGCACGTCCTCGGCCGCGATCGAGAGCGTCTCGGCCAACTGCATGGCCACGCTGGTGCGCGTGCCGCCGATGTCGGTCGAGCCTTCGATCAACGTCACCGTGCCGTCCGGGTTGACACTGCCCGAGGCGCTGCTCTTGAGCCCGATGTTGAACCAGAAGCCGGCCGCCACGCCGCGGCCGCGGTTTTCGCCCTCCAGCGGCGCGTTGTAGTGCGGATGGTTGCGGGTGGCTTCGAGCACCTCGACCAGTCCGATCCGCGGATAATCGGGCCAGCCCACGCGCTTGGTGCCTTCCTTGGCCGCATTGCGCAGGCGGAACTCGATCGGGTCCAGGCCCAGCCGCTGGGCCATTTCGTCGACGACCTGCTCGGCGGCAAAGGCGGCCTGGGTGGCGCCGGGGGCCCGGTAGGCGGCCGTCTTGGGCTTGTTCAGGACCACGTCGTACCCCTCGACGCGGTAGTTCGGGATGTCGTAGCAACTGAAGACGCACATGCAGCCGGGGCCGATCATGCCGCCCGGATAGGCGCCGGCGTCGTAGGCCAGCCAGGCCTGCCCGGCCACGATGCGGCCGTCGAGCTTGGCGCCCAGCTTCACCCGCACGAACGAGCCGGGCGTGGGGCCGGTGGCCTCGAAGCAGTCGGCCCGGCTCATCGAGATCTTCACCGGGCGGCCGCACTTGCGGCTCAACAGGGCGCAGACCGGTTCGAGGTAAACGGGGATCTTGCCGCCGAATCCGCCGCCGATCTCGCAAGGAACGACCGTCACCTGCGAGACGGGAATCTGCAACAGCTCGGCCGTCTGCTGGCGGGCGGTGAAGGCGCCCTGCGTCGAGGTCCAGATGGTCAGGTGGTTGTCGTGGTTCCACAGTGCCGTCGAGACGTGCGGCTCGATGTATCCCTGGTGGACGCTGGCGGTTTTGAACTCGCGCTCGATGACATCGTCGGCCTCGGCGAAGCCGCGCTCGACGTCGCCCGCCTCGAACAAAAGGTACTTGCTGACGTTGCTCGGCCCGTCGCTCACCCGCTGGTTGACCATGTCTTCGGTATAGACATTGTCGTGCAACAGCGGCGCATCGGGCTTCATGGCGTCGAGCACCCAGGTCACGGCCGGCAGCGGCCCGTAATCGACGCGGATCAGCGCCAGCGCCTCCTCGGCCAGGTTGGCGTCGGCCGCCGCCACCGCCGCGACTGCGTGCCCCTTGTAGAGCACCTTGCCGTGGGCCAGCACGTTGCCGCCCAGGTGGGCCAGGTTGACGCGCCCCTCGCCGAGGTCGGCAATCTTGTCCTTCAGGTCGGGCAGGTCGGCCGACGTGACGACCGCATATACGCCCGGCAGCTTCTCGGCCGCCTTGGTGTCGATCGACTTGATCCGTGCATGGGCGTGCGGGCTGCGCAGCACCTTGCCGTGGACCAGGCCGCTCAAGCGCACGTCGTTGCCGTAGATGGCCCGCCCGGTGACCTTGTCGGCGCCGTCGTGGCGGATGGGCCGCGTGCCGATCACTTTGTACACTCGGCCGTTGCCGTTGTCGCCGGCCTTGGTTGAGGAGTCGGTTGGGGACTTGTCGGCGGGGGACTTGGATTCGGGGCGGGTATCAATTGCCATCAGCTCTTCACCTCCTCAAGGGTCTTGGCGGCATCCTGGACCGCGCGGACGATCTTGTCGTAGCCGGTGCAGCGGCAGAGGTTGCCCGCCAGCTCAAAGCGGATTTCCTCCTCGCTCGGATTGGGATTGCGATCCAAAAGGGCCTTGGCGGCCACGATGAAACCCGGCGTGCAGATGCCGCACTGCAAGGCGGCGTCTTCCAGGAAACATTGCTGGATGGGGTGCAGCCGCCCGTTGCCGGCGATGCCTTCGATGGTGGTGATCGACGCCCCCTCGGCCTCGACGGCCAGCACCAGGCAGCTATTGACCGGCAGGCCGTCCATGATCACCGTGCAGGCGCCGCAGTTGCCGTTGTTGCAGCCTTCCTTGGAGCCGGTGAGCCCCAGCGTGTCGCGGAGCACTTCCAGCAGGCTGTGACGGTTTTCGCAGAGCACCTCGACGGATTCGCCGTTGACGGTTGCGGAGAGGCGGGTTTTCTTCGGCACCTTGGGTTCCTTGGGTTTGCTGATTTGCGCTGTCTCTTCCGTCGCCGTCACGCCGGACGGCCGGCCCGCTCGGCCGCGGTGGCCAATGCGCGGCGGGTCAACACGCCGATCAGGTGAACGCGATAGTCGGCCGGCCCACGCATGTCGGTGATCGGTTTGGCTGCCACGCGGGCACGGTCGCCGGCTTCGGCAAACGATTCGTCGGTGGCCGGCTTGCCGGCCAGCCAGGCGGCCGCTTCGCCGGCTTCGACCGGAGTGGGGGCCACGGCGGCCAGGGCGATCCGTGCTTGTTCGACCTTGTCGTGGGCCGCATTCAGCCGCAGCCAGGCGCCTGCTCCCACCACGGCGATGTCCATTTCGTTGCGGGGAATGAACCGCAGATAGCGCGAGCTGGCGTGGGGCTGCGGCGGCGGCAGCTCGATCGACACCAGGAATTCGCCGGCCTCCAGCACGTTGCGTCCCGGCGCGGTGCAAAACTGGGCCACCTTGACCGAGCGCCTGCCGGAGGGCCCGGCAATCTGGCACACGGCGTCGTGGGCGATCAGGGCGGGGATCGAGTCGGCCGCCGGCGACGAGTTGCACAGGTTGCCGCCGATGCTGGCGCGCGTCTGGATCTGCCAGCCGCCGATGATGCGGGCCGCATCGGCCAGCGCCGGGTAGGCCGCTGCGATGGTCCGGTCCTCATACAGGCGATAGCACGGCACGGCCGCTCCCAGCCGCAGGCCCCGCTTGGGATCGAACGAAAGCTCGGTGAGCTCGGGGATTTTCTTGACGTCGAGCACCAGGTCGGCCTCGCGCAGCCCCTCGCGCAGTTGGACCAACAAGTCGGTGCCGCCGGCCAGGACCTTGGCCCGCTGGGGCCGGGACGCCAACAAACCGACCGCCTCATCGACGGTGGTTGCACTCGCGTAGTCGAAGTCTTTCAAGGCAGGTAGGTCTCGAAGGGGGTGGTCGGGGCCCGATCGGACGCTCGGGCCGGCAAGACGCAATTCTGCGGCCTGCGGTAGGGTGCTGTCAAGCGCGCGGCGGGGCTGTCATTGGGGGACCTGCGGGGGCCAGTCCAAGCAGTGGCACACGGTAGGCTGCCGGCACTGCTTCTCGTCCGCCTTTGGCGGACCTGCGGCGGCCACTCCAAGCAGTGGCACACGATCGGGCGGCCAGTCCAAGCACACCGTAGGGCGGCCACTCCAAGCACAACGCTGGCGATTGCATGGCCAGAGGGGTAGAATTGGGGTGATGGCTTATCGCTGAACCGGCCGGGTGCGCCCACGGCGGGCGGCCCGGAAGAACCGCTCAATCATCCTTTCGACCAGGAGGTGTCTCATGGCGACGATCACCAAGCCCGCGCGGGCTGCCCGTCCGCAGGTCAAGCACACGGAATGTTTCATCGGCGGCAAGTGGGTGCCTGCCGCCAGCGGCAAGACCTTCGACACGATCAATCCGGCCACTGAGGAGGTGATCGCCCAGGTCGCCGAGGGGGACGCCGAGGACGTCGACGCCGCCGTGGCCGCCGCCCGCGAAGCGCTGGACAGCGGGCCCTGGGGCCGGATGGACGCCCGCGACCGGGGCCGCCTGATCTACAAGCTGGCCGACCTGATGGAAGAGGAGCAGGACGAGCTGGCGGCGCTGGAAACCTTGGACAACGGCAAGCCGATCCGCGACGCGCGGGCGGCGGACCTGCCGCTGTCGATCGACTGCCTGCGGTACTACGCCGGCTTTGCGGACAAGATCCACGGCCAGACGATTCCGGTGCGGGGCGACTACTTCACTTACACCCGCCGCGAGCCGGTGGGCGTGGCGGGCCAGATCATTCCCTGGAACTTCCCGATCCTGATGGTGTGCTGGAAGTGGGCGCCGGCATTGGCCGCCGGCTGCACCGTGGTGATGAAGCCGGCCGAGCAAACGCCGCTGAGCTGCCTGCGGCTGGCGCGTCTGGCCCAGAAGGCCGGAATCCCCGACGGCGTGATCAACGTGGTGCCCGGATTCGGCCCGACGGCGGGGGCGGCGATCGTCAAGCATCCGGGCGTGGACAAGATCGCCTTCACCGGCGAGTACAAGACCGCCCAGATCATCATGCGCGACGCCGCCAGCACGCTGAAGCGGCTCACGTTCGAGCTGGGCGGCAAGAGCCCCAATATCGTGTTCGCCGACGCCGACCTGGAAGCGGCCGCCGCCGGTTCGCACTTCGGGCTGTACTTCAACCAGGGACAGTGCTGCTGCGCCGGCAGCCGGCTGTTCGTGCAGGAGAAGGTGTACGACAAGTTCGTGGACAAGATGGTCTCGATGAACAAGTCGCGCAAGCTCGGCGACCCGCTCGACCCCGAGACGGAGCAGGGACCGCAGGTGGACAAGGACCAGTTCAACAAGATCCTCCGCTACATCGACATCGGCAAGAAGGAAGGTGCCGAGTGCCTGTCGGGCGGCAAGCGGTTCGGCGAGCGGGGCTACTACATCGAGCCGACGCTGTTCGCCGGGGTGACCGACGAGATGGCGATCGCCAAGGACGAGATCTTCGGCCCCGTGATGTCGATCCTGAAGTTCAAGGACGTCGACGAGATCGTGGACCGCGCCAACAACACGTTCTACGGCCTGGCGGCCGCGGTCTGGACACGCGACGTGTCCAAGGCGCATCACCTGGCGGCCAAGATCAAGGCGGGCACGGTGTGGGTGAACTGTTACGACGTGTTCGACGCGGGCGCTCCGTTCGGCGGCTTCAAGATGTCGGGCATGGGGCGAGAGCTGGGCGAGAAGGGCCTGGACGCCTACACCGAGACCAAGACCGTGACGGTGAGCCTGGCGTAGGCTCGGCGAGCGACCGAAGGGGGCTTCGGGTCGTCGGCGGCAAAGTCGCGGCACGCCGGGATGCCCGGCTGCGCACGAGGACAGTACAACCATGGCGACCGAAACACTGCTGACGGCCGAAGATTACTTGGTCTTGCCCAGCCAGGGAGAGCCGACCGAGCTGGTCCGAGGAAAGATCGTCATGATGAACAGGCCCGGCGGCCGGCACGGGAGAGTGTGCGCGCGGATATGCACTTTCGTGTCGAACTTTGTGGATGCTCACGGCCTGGGGCACATCTTCAGCAATGATCCTGGGGTGATTACCTCGCGCGATCCCGACACGGTTCGCGGACCGGACGTGTGCTTCTACAGCTACGCTCGGATACCCAAGGACGAAGTACCGATATCCTTTTTGCCGCCTGCACCGGAG
>JBBDNX010000268.1:447-1063 GCA_040877345.1 Pirellulales bacterium | reverse complement strand
ATCGGCCTCCAGGGACGATACGAGCAGGATCGGAAACAGCAGGAACGCCACGAGGACTGACACGGCCGCCGAACCGGGGCCGGTCAAGGGCAACAGCGGCAGACCGACCAGGTAACCGGCGACGGTGGACAGCGCCAACTGGTAGCCGAAGTAGAGGGCCGGCCAGGCCCACATCCGCCAATCGCTTTCCGGCCAGTTGTACACTTCCGGGCTGCTCGAGGCCGTGTCCTGAATGATCCCCATGGCGCAGGTTGCGCCGAACGACAGGGCCCAGTACCAAAGCCAACCGCAGGCCAGCGCGAAAAACGGGGCGGCCAGCATGGTGTAGCCGCTGGCCCGGACGACCCACAGCCCGAAGAGTGTCATCGCGCTGGCGGCAATGCACAGCAGTGAGAGGATCAGCCAGCGGTCGGCCGCGTCGTGCTGCAAGGGAAAGTCGAAGACCCCCTTGACCAGCCACAGCCGCGGAAGCTCGACGGGCGCGGCTTCGTCGGCCGCCGGGCGGCGGATCTGGACGGCCAGGTACTCCATGGGCGTTTCGATTCGGTCGGCCTGGGCGCCGACGCCGTACTGGCCCGGGTCGGCCAGGGCCGGCGCCGGATCGGACTGGCGGGGC
>JBBDNX010000268.1:0-437 GCA_040877345.1 Pirellulales bacterium | reverse complement strand
ACGAAGCGTGTATCGCAGTCGGGGCACCGCGCACGCCAGCCGACCTGGTCGAGGCGCGGATGGAGCCGCGCACGGCACTGTGGACAGACCACCAGGTAGATTTCGGGCGGTTCGGCGGCGGCCTTTGCCGGGTCACGGACGCCGTATTCTCCCGCGTTGCGCCGCGGTGGCGGGGCCGGCTGGGCGGGTCGTGGATGGGGCACGAGAACGGCGGAATGGCAATCGGGACAGCGGACGCTGCGGCCCGCCCACTCGACGCGCGGGTTGAGCCGCGCGCGGCAGGTGGGACAAACCACTTCGACGCGCTCGCGGGGCCGGTCGCTGTAGGTCATGGTCTTTATTTGCGTGCACGTGGATGCTTGAGCGGCAGCCAAGCGCCGTTTTCTTTGCTGCTGGCCACGCACTGCTGGATGAAGTACATCCCCTCCACGCCGTCG
>JBBDNX010000267.1:0-5392 GCA_040877345.1 Pirellulales bacterium | reverse complement strand
CGCCGTGTCCCCTTGTCCCCTTGTCGTCCCTTCCCCCCGTCCTTGCCGGCCTGACCCGCCAGTGCAATACTCGAACCAGCGGAACTGTGCTGCAACTCCGCCTCCGGCGGAACTTCTGCCGCGCCCGATTAGAGAAAGAACTTCCCGCGATGGCTGATCACGCAATTGAATGGCTGACCGGTAAGAGGGAAGCTGAACCGATCGAGCGGCGCACGCTCCTCAAGCGAGCGGCGGCGGGCCTGGCGGCTGCCGCGATGCTCGACGGCAGAGGTCCGCTTGCCGCCGGGCCGGACGAGGGCGGCGCGGGTGAAATCGTGGCCGGTAAGGATCGCCGGCTGGTTGTGCACAACACCAAGACCGTCGAGCTGGAAACTCCACTGGCCTTGTTGCGCGAGCACGATCTCACTCCGAAGACCGTGCTCTTCGTCCGCAACAACCAGGAACTGCCGGACACACGGACCACCGAGCCCGCCGACTCCGCCGGCTGGACGGTCCAGTTGGTTGGTCTGGCCGCCAACCCGCGGACGTTGAGCGCCGCCGACCTAACCCGCATGGAGCAGGTCGAGGTCGAGATGGTGCTGCAGTGCTCCGGCAATGGCCGGGCCCTGTTTTCACGCTCGGCGCCCACCAACGGAAGCCAGTGGCAGCACGGAGCGATGGGCAATGTCCGCTTCGGCGGGGTGCGGTTGCGAACGGTCGTCGACGCACTCGGATTGAACGTGGACCCCGAGGCGAAGTTCCTCACCGCCGAAGGCAAGGATGGTGCGCCCGACCCGCATGGCGCCGACTTCGAGCACAGCATCCCCTTGCCCGACGCCCTCGGCCGCTCCTTGCTGGCCATCACCATGAACGGCGAAGCGCTGCCGGCGGTACACGGCGGCCCCGTCCGCCTCGTGACGCCCGGCTACTACGGAACGATGAACATCAAATGGCTGGACCGGCTCAGGTTCGAGGCCCGCGAGACGTACAACCATCACCAGGTGCGGCGCTACCGCACGCCGCTCGTGCCCATCGCCCCGGGCAGCCCGTTCGAGTACGGCCTGGCCAACAGCGAGCCCAACTGGCGGATGCCGATCAAGAGCGTCGTCTTCGCCCCCTTGGAAGGCGAGCGGCTCGCCGCCGGCGCGGTCGAAATCAGCGGAGTGGCCTTCAACGACGGTGCGGCCCGGATCGTGTCGGTCGAGGTCTCAGCCGACGGCGCTGGCACGTGGCGGCGGACCGAGCTGAAAGCGCCCGCCAGCCCCTATGCCTGGTATCATTGGCGGACCACGCTGACGCTGCCTCGCGGCAAACAACGCCTGCTGGCCCGGGCCATCGATGCCCAAGGCCGCGGCCAGCCGCTCGACGGTGCCATCGGCTGGAACCCCGCCGGCTACGGCTGGCACGGCGTACACTCGGTCGATTTCGAACTGACCTGATAGCCTCCCAACCAGCGCATCGACTTAGCCGCGCGGCGCGAGCTGGATGGCCGTCGAGGCATCGCGGCAATCCGCTTCAAAATGGTGGGTGGCGGCGCCGATCGATTCCTTCGAGACGGATGCAAGGATCAGCGGACGATTCAATTTTAGCGCGGCAACGGTCGCTCGCCCCGTTGCCGTCTTGCCGATCACGGTGACATGGTCCCATCTAAAGTGGTCAGACCAAAGCTGTCGTCGCGGATGATAGAGGGGAACCGTGCGGCCCGTTTCAGAATCGCGCGCCGAGCGCCGCGCCTCTTTGCGCAACGAACAGGACACGCACGCAAAAGCAAGATTGTCAAGCCTTGTCTTCCCTCCGGCCACGCGCGGAAGGATGTGATCGACGTGGAAACTCGCTTCCTGCGACTCCTGCGCCAGCCCGCAGTACTCGCACCGATGGCCGGCGCGGTCAATTACGCGGCGCCGAATCTTCGGCGGGACGCGGCTCATCGAGCATCGGGCCGCACGGCGCTTTCAGCGCGCAGACGAAGCAGCGACAGGAACTCTGAAAGCGTAACGAGCCCTTCCGCTTCGCGTCGCTCCGCAGCGGTTAACGGGACGCCGCCATCCTGCCGATCAAGAAGCTGCTGTAAGCGCGCATGGACCCCCTCCGGCAAGTGGAACCGTGCAAGTTCGTCCGGCATCTCCAATTCAATCGCGACCGTGCGGGCCATTGCAACTCCCCGCTGTTTGCGTACCAGTATCAGCGTACCCACGATCCACTACCGACGCAATGCGAAGCACGCTGGGTGCACTGCTTCGTCCGGCTTTGGCGGAGCGGCCTTCGAGCAGCACTCGGAGCGTGGCCCGCCTCACCAGAACTCTGGCGAGTTCTGCTACCTCGTGTAGCCTCGATGCTAGCCGAGGACTGTCTTGAACAGCGGCACGTGGTCGAACTGCTTGCCCAACACGGCCTGGCTCGAACAGCCGAGCCACTGGTCCAACAACGTGGCATACACCTGCCGGAAGTCGGTGTGGAACTTCAAATCACCTTCGTTGTCCAGGTCGGTCAGGCTGGGATGGGCTCCCAAGGGACCGCCTCGCACTTGTCCGCCGGCAACAAATACCGGGGCCGCGGCGCCGTGGTCCGTCCCCTGGCTGGCATTCTCCCGCACCCGCCGGCCG
Source organism: Pirellulales bacterium (assembly GCA_040877345.1). Taxonomy (GTDB): domain Bacteria; phylum Planctomycetota; class Planctomycetia; order Pirellulales; family JAICIG01; genus JBBDNX01. Next base: position 2,810 of record JBBDNX010000267.1, on the reverse strand, counting down.
AACTCGGAAAAGGCCAGCACCGCCACCCGGTCCAGATGGCCTCGCTCGGCAATGTCGTCCATGAAAACCTTGAGCGACGAGGAGAACTCGTTCAGCAGGGCCGCGTGGGCCTCGGCCTGGTTGGCGTGCGTGTCGAATCCGTCGAGCGACACGTAATACAGCCGAGTGCTGAGCCCGGCGTCGAGCAGTTGGGCTACTTGCCTAAGCTTGCGTGCCAGGGTGAAGCCCGGATACTCGACGGGGCTGGAGTCGTCTTCCAGCGCCTGCTGCACTTGTTCGCTGGAGGCATACGCGCTGAGCGTGCTTTTGCACAGAAATTCCAACAGCGTCGAGGCGCCGCCGCGGGGCGCTTCGGCCAGCTTGCTCAAGGCCTCGCGAGGCAGCGCGCCGTCGGCCGTGCGCAAGCGGAACGTTTCCAGCGAATCGACCGAAGGGACGGGCGTTTGCCGGCTCACCAAGGCCAATGGCAACTGGTTCGGGCCCAGGTGCAGCGCCGGCACATCCTGCCCGGCCCGACGCCCGGCGTGATCGATCGAGCGGCCCAGCCAACCGTCGCGGCGGTCTTCCACTTCCGGCCGGGCCGTGTGCCAGATGTCCATCGAGCGGAAGTGTGAGCGGTCCGGGTTGGGATAACCGGTCCCTTGCAGGATGGCCAGGCGGCCTTCTTCCTGCAACTTGTGGCAGCCTTGCATCTGGGGGTGCAGGCCCAGCTTGTCGTCGATTTTCAGCACTTGCTCGGCGGCGATCCGCAAGGCGACCCGGTTGCGGGCATAGCCGTCGTCGGCGTAGGGAATGACCGTGTTCAGCCCGTCATTGCCGCCGCTCAACTGCACGACCACCAGGATCCGCTCGCCCCGCTTGCCGGACTGGTCGAAGGCCCGGGCGCTGCGGGACAGGAACGAAGGCACGCTCAGCCCGGCCGACAACAACGTCGTCGAACCCAGAGCGGCCCGCAGGAACTGGCGGCGTGACGTGGACATGGATCACTCCCTTTTTCTGAATGTCGCTTTGAAACGATGCGCAATGGTTGCTATCCGCACCTCTATGCCAACTGGAACTCGGGCAAGGTCGCCACCGCCTGGACCAGCCGGGCCAGCCGCTGCCGCCTGTCCGAATTGGCCTGGCCCGCTTCGTTGGCCACCGCGGTCAACTGCACGTAGACTTCGTCGGGCAAAGTCGAACCCAGCAGCAGCTCGACCACCCGGCGGGCAAGCGCGGCCGGCTCGTCGACCCCCTCCAGCGCGGATAACCGCACCAGGTCGACCTTGCTGTTGTAGCGCCCCTCGCGGCCCACGAGTCCCCACACCAGGTTGGCCCGCCCGAGCAGAGTCGACGAATTGATCCAGGTCGTGCCGCCGTCCCAGCCCTTGACGTTTGGGGGAAAGAACACGGCCTGTCCCAGCGCCTCCAGCTCCTCGGCCAGGACGTACATGTTCGCCGTCCCCTCCAACGCCCGCAGCAGGCCCACCGCCAACTCGAGCGGCGACTTGATCCGCTGCCGCACCGCGTGCGGGGAATAAAACAGGTTCGACGTCACAACGGTGCGAACGAGCCAGGTCATGTCGTAGTCGTTGCGGCGGAGCCCTTCGGCCAACGGGTCAAGGAGCGTTTCCGGCGGCTCCTCGGTTTCGCTCACCAGGTACCGGTAGACTTTCTTTACCAGGAACTGGGCGGTGGCCGGCTGCTCCAGCAGGATGCGTATCACGTCGTCGCCGTTCCAGGGACCCGTCAGGCCGAGCACCGTCTTGGGCCGCTGATCGTGCTCGTAGCGATTAAAGCGGAACTCACCGTGCTTCACTTCCCAGCCGGTAAAGGCCCGGGCCGCCTCCTTGATGTCCCGCTCGGTATAGTTGCCCAGCCCCATGCTGAACAGTTCCATCACCTCGCGGGCAAAGTTTTCATTGGGACGCGCCTTGCGGTTCGTGGCCGAATCGAGCCACAGCAGCATGGCCGGATTCTTGGCCATCGCCTCCAGCAGCGGCCCGAACCGCCCCAGGGCGTGCGCCCGCAGCAGGCGGTTCTGGTCGTGCATCAGCCGGGGATCGGTCACCTTGGCGGCCGACGTGGCAAAATGCCCGTGCCAAAAGAGGGTCATTTTTTCCAACAGCGGGTGCGGAGTGTGCACCATCAGGTGCAGCCACCAGGCCGGCAGGTTCTGCCCGCTGGACGAGCCCAGCAGAGTTTCGACCATGCCGGCGGCTTGCTCGTAATGGCCGTCCGGGTCCGGCACACCGCTGAGCAATCGATCGACGGTGCCCTGGCAACCGTCGTTCAACGCTTGGCTCAACTGGCTCCAGTTGGCCGAAAAGCCGGCCCTTCGGTAGAGATGGGCCGCAAGGTCCAGGCTCCAACCTTCGCTGCCAGATGGCTCGTAACTGGCCCAGGCCCAGGCGGGATCCACCTGCTCAATCGGCTGCGGCTGCGGCTCGGCGGGTGCCGGCATGGCTCTGCCTCCGTGGTGGTCGGCAAATCAAATCTGCTGGGCTATACCGCGGCAGGAGTGCTTGGGTTTCATCGCAGAACCTGAAACCCCCAGACGCCCCTCCTGGTATTAGAGGACGACGGACCTGGTTGTGTCACGCACCAACAATCGAGAAAAACGATGAAAAAGCCCCTTCTCGCCTTGCTTGTGTTGGCCGTTTTCGGCACTGGACTGCCTGTTTGCCGCGGCGAGGTGGCGGACCCAGCCCGGCTGGTGCCCGATTCGTCGATAGTGTACCTGGAAGTGACGCGACCGGACGCTTTGCTCGGGCCGGCCCTGGCGCCCTCGACCTACGAGTTGGCCCAGGGGATCCCGGCCTACAAGCAAT
>JBBDNX010000266.1:0-5394 GCA_040877345.1 Pirellulales bacterium | reverse complement strand
AGCCAGGAGACTCCCGCCGCTGCGGCGCCGGTTCCTCGGCCCTTCTCCGCCTTCCACAACCCGTTTGCCTCCGGCGCGGCCCAGCGCGCCTCGCCCGAGCAGTTGGTCCGCTATACGTTCGAGGCGGTCGAAGCCTGGTCGTTCGAGCGGGGCATCGGCCGCCGGCCGGACGAGACGCCGCTGGAGTTCGCCCGGGCGATGGCCGTCACGTATCCTGAATTGACCGGCGACATTCACGAGCTGGCCGAGCTCTACGTGCAGATCACGTACGCCCGCGCCCGCCTGACCACCGATTGCCTGCCGACTCTGCGGCGGATTTGGCAGCAGCTCACGCACGCCGCCGCGCCGGTTTGAGGAACGATTGCTGTGATCGGATCCGCCGAAGCGGCCGCGCTGGTTCGGTCGGCCATAGATGCCCAACCAAGACCCGACATTCTGCAAGGGCTGACGCGCGAGAGCGCCGAGAAGATGCTGTCTCTGGCCGTCCAAGGCGGGTTGCTGAGCGAAGCCATTGTCTCCTCGACGCGCGGTCCGCCGGCGATCGAAGACGATCCTCGCGCCATCGTGCAGCGCCTGCTCGACGCGGGCCGGCTCACCACCTGGCAATGCGAACACCTGCTGGTGGGCCGTTACAAAGGCTTCTTTCATGGCAGATACAAGCTGCTCGAGCACTTGGATTTCGGGGAATCGAGCAGTGTCTTCCTCGGTGAGCACGTGACGCTTGGCACGCGTTGGACCCTTGTGATGCGCGGCCCGCTGTACCTCAGCAACCCAAGCGCCATGGCATGGCTCGAGCGGCGGCTGCGCGTCGTGGCCCCAATGGATCACGTCAACATTGTCCGCATCCATGACGCGGAAACGGATGGCCGGATGATCCACTACCTGGTCCGCGAATATGTGGACGGGTGTAACCTGGCCGCCCTGCTCAACCACGCGGTCCGCCTGTCGCCGCGACTGGCGGCCGCGCTGACGCTGCAGATTGCCGAGGCAGCAGCCTACGCCGACAGTCAGAACTGCCCACTACCCACTATTGAGGCCGAGAACGTGCTCGTCAGCCGTGACGGCCTCGTGAAAGTGCAGCCCGCCCATATATCGCTCGGCTACCGGCAGAATTCGCGGATTGATGATCAAAGCAACGGCATGGCGTCTGGGTTTCCACCGGGCGACGTTGAAAGCCTGGGGCAGCTCCTGTTCCAGCTTCTGACCGGCTGTCTGCCGATGGAAAGCAACGTGATCGAGCATGACCTGAACACCTTGAGGCCCGCGCCGCCCGACTGGCTGAAAAACATTTGCCTCCGCGCAGTGCGTGTTAGCGGCCAGAAACCTCTCCCAACGGCCGCAGATGTTTGCCAGGCACTGCGCCAAGGGGGAGCCCGCTCAGATTAGCCGGCTGGCTAGCCAGGGAACTCCGGTGCGCCACCTGCCGGAGTGGTTCAGTAAACGTCGATCAAGCTGGCGGAGGTATTGCTGAAGGGCCTGCGGCCCTCTACCGTCTTCCCGTCGGGCATCGTGAAGAGCCGCAGAAAGGCGACGGTCGTCCCGCTCCAGGAAGGCACGCCCGGCTGGTCGGGGTTCCAAACCGGGTCGACGTTAAACTCGATGGTGCCCTCCGGGCACAATGGCTCCGTTGGGTAAAACCAAGAGGCCACGGTGGCCGAATCCGGCATGTCGTATCGCAGGCAGGCGCAATACGGCTGGAGCCAGTTGCCTTCCATCCAATACCGGCAGCGGCCGGTAATCCGGTCGGCGTTGCACAGGTGGCTGGCGTGATCGAGGTGCAGACGGTCCAAAGCGACTCGGGCCGGAAAACCGGGGTCCGGATCGACACGCGGACTGCCAGGCATGTAGTGCATCAGCCCGGGCGCCTCGCGGAGGTTCCGGGCCTGGTGCGGCCTCAGCGCAAAGGCGAAGAACTCGCCGCCGAAGCAATGAACAAGGTAGGGCTTCCGGTTTCTAACCAGGCCAGAGCCGATGACAAACGAACAATTCATCCTCTGCTGTTCGGCCTCGTCGAGCTGCCGCATGAAGTCGCGCTGCAGCTTGGGATTCGGGCAGTTCTTTCGAAGCCAGGCGGCGGCCAGATCGCGCAGCATCGCAGGCACTCGCGGGATGGAGTCAATGACTCTTATACCAGAGATCGCCGGCCGCTTGCAGCCTGCCGTGGCAGCGATTATTCTCCCAGCCATGGAAGATGAGCTTTTTTCGGTGAGCGACCAGGTGGTGCTGGTCTCCGGCGGCAGCCGTGGAATCGGCCGGGCCATTGCCGAGGGCTTTGCCCGGCGTGGGTCGAAAGTGATCATCACCGGCCGCGAGCGGGATAAGCTCGCGGAGACCGCACGCCAGATTTCGAGCGGGCCGCACGCGGTGCTGCCGCTGCCGTGCGACGTATCCAACGCCGACTCGATCGCCAGCCTGGTTGAAGCGGTGATCGAGCGGCAGGCGCGCGTCGACACGCTGGTCAACGTGGCCGGCGTGAACCGCCGCATGCGGGCCGAGGACTTTTCGGCCGAGGACTACGACTTCATCCTCGACATCAATCTCAAGGGTGCGTTTTTGCTCTCGCAGGCGGTGGGCCGCACGATGCTGGCCCGCGGCCAGGGCTGTCAGATCAACATCAGCTCGTTGAACAACGACCGGCCGCTGACGCACGTGGCGCCCTACGCGATGAGCAAGGCCGGCCTGGGGCACATGACGCGGGCCCTGGCCTGCGAGTGGGGTCCCCGCGGCGTGCGCGTCAACGCGCTGGCGCCGGGCTTCATCCTGACCGACCTGACCGAAAAACTCTGGGCCCGCGCCGACATGCAGGCCTGGGGCCTGGCCAACACGCCCCTGCGCCGGTTGGGGAAGCCGGCCGACATGGTCGGGACGGCCATTTTTCTGGCTTCGCCCGCCGCCGCCTTCCTCACTGGCCAGATCATCTACGTCGACGGCGGCTTCGGCTGCGGCTACCAATGGCCGATCGAGAGTTCGTAGCGACCGCGTTCATGCGGTCTCGGTAGGAGGCGAGCCTTGCAAACTGCCTGCCGAGCAGCCAAAATCGCTGGGTGCAGCAAATTCGCCCCCTGAGGAGTTTCCTTGCCGTGAAGCGAAAAACAGGTCCCAACCGGCGCGACTTCCTGAAAACCTCGGCTGCCCTGGCCGCACCCGCGATTGTACCAGCCACCGTTTTTGCCAAGCAGGGCCAGCCGGCTCCCAGCGATAAGGTGGTCGTGGGCTCGATCGGCACGGGCGACCTGGGCCGCCGGCACCACCTCGCCAACCGGCTGCTGCCCAACCCGCGGATCGAAGTGGCCGCCGTCTGCGACGTCGACCGCAACCATCGCGACCAGGCCGCCCAGGATGTGCTGGACCGCACCGGCCGGCGGGTGGAGATCTACAAGGACTATCGCGAGCTGTGCGAGCGGCAGGATATCGACGCGGTGCTGATCGCCGTGCCCGATCATTGGCATGCCTTGATCGCCATCTACGCCATGGAGACCGGCAAGGACGTCTACTGCGAAAAACCGCTCACGCTGACCATCGAGGAAGGCCGCAAGATGGTCCAGGCCGCCCGCCGCTACGGCACCGTCTTTCAGACCGGCAGCCAGCAGCGCAGCGACGGGCGCTTCCGCCAGGCCTGCGAGCTGGTCCGCAACAAGAAGATCGGCAAGCTGGCGCGGGTCGATACGCACATCGGCGACATCGACTCGGGGAGCTGGCAGGCGGCCACGACGCCGCCGCCCCAGCTCGACTGGAACTTCTGGCTTGGCCCGGCCCCGTATGCCGACTACAGCCCCATCCGCTGCCACTACCAGTTCCGCTGGTTCTCCGACTACTCCGGCGGCAAGATGACCGACTGGGGGGCTCATCACAACGACATCGCCCAGTGGGCACTCGGGGCCGACGGCTCCGGCCCGGTCAGGGTCAGCGGCACCGGGGTGTTCCACGAGAACGGCCCGCACGACGTGCCCGGCACGTTCGACGTGGCCTACACGTATGCCAACGGCGTCGAAGTACACTGCCATGCCTTGGGCGAAAACGGCGTCAAGTTCACCGGCAGCGACGGCTGGATTTTCGTGAGCCGCAGCCGGATCGAGGCCTCCGACCCCGAACTGTTAAAGGCCGAGCCCGCCTCCGGCGACACCCGGCTCTACGTGAGCCGCGACCACCACGAGAACTGGCTCGACTGCATCGCCAGCCGCGAGCGGCCGATCTGCGACGTGGAGATCGGGCACCGCTCGGCCACCGTCTGCCACCTGGGCAACATCGCCATGCGGCTGGGCCGCGAGTTGAGGTGGGATCCGGAGAAGGAGCAGTTCGTCAACGACGACCAGGCGAACCTGCTGGTCGGCAAGCCGATGCGGGCCCCCTGGCACTTGTAGAAGCGCGGAGCCGAGCGAACAAGACAACGAACGATAATAACCGGCGCAAGTGAGGAGAGATATCATACCATGCAATCCGTTGATCAACTTTGCGACCAATTGGCCTCCGGCGACCAGGTGCAGGCATACCAGGCGCGGCGGGCTCTTGATCAGCTCACCGCTTCCGTCGGCGGACCAGACAAGACCACCCAGCGCGGCGAAATCGCGGCGGCCTTGGCCCGCGCGTTGACGGCCGTCAACGAGTCGAAGGACGGCCAGGGCAGGCCGGTCTCCAGCCCCAAGTATCCCTCGGAGGTCCGCTCGCGGCTGGCCCGGACGCTGGCCGACGTGGCCGGCGACATGGAAGTGCCCGCGCTGGCGCAGGCGCTGGGCAGCTTCGAAACGCGCGAGATGGCCCGTTGGGCCTTGGACCGCATGACCTGCCAGGCCGCCACCGATGCGTTAGTCGAGGCGGCCCAGAAGGCGGTGGGCGACGAGTTCCGCGTGGGCTGCATCAATGCGCTGGCGCGTCGCAAGTCGTCGGCCATCGTCGAGGTGCTCAAGCAGTTCGCGCTGGAGACGAATCGCGACGTGCGGATGGCGGCGGCCGAAGCCTTGGCCGAACAGGCCGACGCCGGCGCCGACCCGGCCATCGCCGCCGCCGCGGCGGGCGCCCCTCCGCGGGGTCGCGACCGCGTGATCAGGGCCCGTATTCGGCTGGCGGAAAACCTGGTCCGGGCCGGTGAAAAAGACGCCGGCAAGGACATCTACGAGGCCGTGGCCGCCGGCGACTGCCGCGACGCGCAAAAGAAAGCCGCCAAGATCGGCCTGGAACAGCTCGGCTGAGTTGGTAGACAAAACGGTTGGCCATTTTGTCTACAAACGCTGCTGGAACATCCAGGGCAGGACTCCGTCGGGGTCGCTGTAGGCGGGGGTCCAACTGTTGTGGCCCACGCCTTCGAGCTCGGTGTACTTCGGCTCGCCGCCGGCCTGGCGGATCGCTTCGATCATCTTGCGCGTCAGCCCGACCGGTACGACGTCGTCCTGGTTGCCG
>JBBDNX010000265.1:0-5400 GCA_040877345.1 Pirellulales bacterium | reverse complement strand
CATGTTGCAGGTGTTGCCCTCGTACCACATGCTGGCGATGCCGACCTGGGGCTTCTGCATGTCGTCGGGCGAGAGTCCGGTGCCGTAGAGCATGGCCTGGCTGGCCCCTTGGCTCTTGGGCTGGGTGATGCGTGAGCTGTACTTGTTCAGCGGTTGCGGCATGGGCGTTAGCTGGGCAATACGGGGGAATGGGGGGATCCGGCTTTGGCGGACCTGGGGCGGCGACCATCTAAAGAGCAGAATCGGGAGGCGATGACAAGTCCGTGGTCCAAAGGCCGCCCCGGCCAAGTGCTGGCCTGCGTCTCAAGCGCTGGCTATGATGTCGGCATTCTGGATCGGCATCCGATTGCGTGACTGGGAGGGCAAGAGGAGGCGTATCCGTGCAGCGCGGGACGATCGGGGTGGTGGGCCTCGGGTTGTTGGGCAGCGCGATTGTCGAACGTTTGGTTGCCGCGGGTTTCCTGGTCTTCGGTTACGACATCGACCCGGCGCGGATGGACTCGCTCGAAAAAGCGGGTCTGCGTCGGGCGCAATCGCCCGGCGCGCTGGCCGCCGACGTAGACCATGTTCTGCTGTGCCTCCCTGACAGCGACGTGGTTGCCACGGTTGTCTCCCAGATGGGCCGCCTGCTCCGGCCGGGCCAGGTGGTTGTCGACACGACGACGGGCGATCCGGTGGCCAGCGTGTCGGTGGCCCAGAAACTGGCGCACGACGGCGTCGATTATCTGGATGCCACCGTGGGCGGCTCCAGTTCCATGGCACGCAACGGTCAGGCGATCGCCATGGTCGGTGGCCGCCGCTCGGTGTTCCAGGACTGCCAGGACCTGCTGTCGAGCTTTGCCCGCCAATCGTTCTACCTGGGCAGTTGGGGCAGCGGGGCGCGGATGAAGCTGGTCTTCAACCTGGTGCTGGGGTTGAACCGGGCGGCCCTGGCCGAAGGCCTGGCATTTGCGGGCCGCTTAGGACTCGACCAGGTTCAAGCGCTGGAGGTGCTCATGTCGAGCGCCACCTATTCGCGTGCGATGGACAGCAAAGGGCGCAAGATGATCGATGGCCACTTCACGCCCGAAGCGCGGCTGTCGCAGCACTTGAAGGACGTGCGCCTGATTCTCGCGTCCGGCGAGCGGGACGGCGCCAAGCTGCCTTTCTCCTCGCTGCACCGCGAGCTGCTCCAGCGGCTGGCGGCCGCCGGGCTCGGTGATGCCGACAACTGCGCGATCATCGAGGCTTTCAGGTAGCTTTCTCTTCCGTCAGTGCGTCGCCCAACAACTCGAGGCAGCGGCGCTTCCAGACCGCGTCGCGGCGCTGGCGGGCGGCTGATCGCTCGCGGTCCAGCGCCTCGCGCTGCCCGGCTTGCCACCGTGAAATCGCATCCAGCACGGCCAGCCCCTGCGACTGACGCTGCTGGTCGTTGTCGACCAGCGCCTCGGCCAGCCCGTCCTGGAGCCCCTGCTCGGCCAGCCAGCCGAAGGTGCCGGGCGCCAGCTCTTCCGGGCGAAACGGCGGCCGCGCGGCGGGCCAAGGTAGCCTCAAAAACCCGCCGAGAGCCAAGGCGGCCGTCGAGAAAGCCGTCTGGCATGCCCCTTTGGCTTCGTCCAGCTCGCGGCGCAGTCTGGGTTCGCTCTCTTGGCGTTTGTCGAGTTGCGACCGCAAGCCCGCCAGCTCTCCAGTCAGCTTGTCGAGCGCCGCCTGGGCGGCAGCCGCCTCACGTTTGGCACTTTCGTAAGGCGCCGCGGCCTGGCTGCGCCGGGCTTCGGCGGCCGCCAGCGCCGCCTGCGCTTCGCTGTATTGCCGCCACATGGGCGAGGTCGTGTCGGCCTCGACGGCGACCGGCATGGCCTGTTCGCTCTTTTGCTGGGCCTGGTAGGCGTCGAAGGCCTGTTTGGCGCCGGCCAGCACGTGCTGCTGGCGTTTGACCGCGGCATCGGCTTCTTCCCATCGGCTCCGCCGCTCGTCGACGATGCCGCTGGCGCGGGCGCACTGCGCCGCCAGTTCGCCCCGCTTCCCCTCCTGGCGATTGATCGAATCACGCAGCCTGTCGAGTTCATCCGGTAGGCTGGCAAGCTCGCGGGCCAGGCCGCGAACCGTGCCGGCCTGGGCCGTCAAAGCAGCAGTGGCCGTGCTGGCCTTGTCCAGGTCGGCCAACCCTGCCTCTAGGATGATCGCTTTCTCGCCGTCCTGGCGGAATTCGGGGTTGGTGACCTCGAGGTCCACTTTAACGGCTCGGCCAAAGTCCGAGAAGGCTTCCTGCTTCAGTTGAGCCTCGCGATCGATCTCGCTTTCGATTTCGGCCAATTCTCGCCTGGCCTGCGCCAGATCCGCGTCGCGCCGCTGGCGGTCTTCGGTGCTCTGGAACTCGGCCTGCTCAAAGGCGTCGACCTCGCTTTTCAACTCTTGTGAAAAGGCTCGCGAGTCGTCCTGCTCGGCCAACAGGTCCTTGATCAGGGGAGCCAACTCTTCAGGCCTGTATTTCGCCGACGCTGGTTTCAGCAGGGCCTCCCAGTCGTGGGGCCGCAACCCCAACTTGCGCTCGGTTGTCGGCAGGATCCGCTCCTGGAACATTTGCAGTCGGGCAATCACCAGGCCGTCGGCCAGGATCTCGGCCTTCTGGTCGGCCACGCCACGGCGATGCTCGATCTCCTTCCGCCGCGTGCTTGTAAATGGAAGGTGCCGCATGATCCAGCCCAACAGGCCCCGGTGTTCTTCCTTGAACGACTCGTAACGGGCCTGGATCTCGCGCAGCTCCTCCTGGTCGTCGCTGCGCTCGACTTCCAGGCGCCGTACGGCCTCGTCGATGCCGCGGGCCAGCTCCGGGTTCTCCCCGTCCCGCACGTTGGCGGTCAACTCGCCGAGAATCTCGCGGAGCTGCTGGTAATTGGTTGCCTTGTTCAAACGTTCCAGCCAATCGGGCGTGGTTGTCATGACACCGACCTCAACAGCTTGTGCACCACCTTGCCGCCCACGTCGGTCAGGCGGAAATCGCGTCCCTTGAAGCGATATGTCAACTTCAAATGGTCCAGTCCGAACAGGTGCAGAATCGTGGCATGAAAGTCGTTGACGTGGACCGGGTCTTCCACGACGTTCCAACCGAACTCGTCGGTCTTGCCGATCACCTGGCCCCCGCGCACGCCGCCGCCCGCCATCCAGACGCTGAAAGCCGAGGGATGATGGTCGCGGCCGTTGGGCATGTCGGGCTTTTGGCCGTTGTCCGAGACGGGCGTGCGGCCGAACTCGGTGCAGACCACGACCAGCGTGGTGTCCAACAGGCCGCGCTGCTTCAGGTCCTTCAGCAGGGCCGCGATCGGCTGATCGACCACCAGGCAGTTGCGGGCCAGGTCCCTGTCGAGGTCTTTGTGCTGGTCCCAGTTGCTGTGGATCAGGTTCACGAAGCGCACTCCGCGTTCGACCAGGCGGCGGGCCAACAGGCATTGCGTGGCGAACGTCTTGGCGTCGGCGTCTGGACGGTCGGTGCCATACGAGGCGAGCGTGCCGGCGGTCTCAGCCGACAGGTCGATCAACTCCGGCGCGGCCGACTGCATCCGGAATGCCAGCTCGTAGGCCGCGATCCGGGCCGCTATCTCCGGGTCGCCCAGGTGCCGATAGCTCAGCAGGTTCAGGTCGCGGATGGCGTCGAGCTGGCTGCGGTCGATCGCCGCGCTCATGCCGGCCGGCCGGTTCAGGTTGTGGACCGGCTCGCCCTGGCTGCCCAGCCGCACTCCCTGGTGCACCGAGGGCAGGAAACCGTTCGACCATGTGTAGGCCTTGACCCGCTCGCCCAGGATCAGCACCACGTAGCCCGGCAAGTCACTCGACTCGCTGCCCAGCCCGTAGCTGAGCCAGGCCCCCACGCTGGGATGTCCGGAGGCCAGCGTGCCCGTGTTGGTCATCAGCTCGCCCGGAGCATGGTTGAAGGCCTCGGTGTGCATCGAGCGGACCAGGGCGATCTCATCCACGCAGCCGGCCAGGTGCGGCAGCAGCTCCGAAATCTCCATGCCGCACTGGCCATGCCGGCTGAACTTGCGGGGGCTGGCCAGGAAGCGGGCCGTGTCTTTCTTGACGAAGGCGAACCGCACGTTGGCGGCCAGCGACTCGGGCAGCGGCTGGCCATCCAGCTCGGCCAGCTTCGGCTTTGGATCGAACAGATCGAGCTGGCTGATTCCACCGTACAGGTAGATGAAAATGCAATGCGTTGCGTTGGCCCGGAAATGCGGCGGCCGCGGAGCAAACGGCCCATCCTCGCCGGCGGGCAGGGCGGCGGCGTCATGCTGCCCGTGCTCGCCCGCCGGCAGATCACCCGCCAAGAGCGACGCCAGCGCCGCGCCCCCGATGCCGCCGGCCGTGCTGGTCAAGAAGCCCCGCCGCGACTGAATCGCCAATTCCCACTCGTTCATCGCTGTTCACCCGCCTTCAGCGCCGTGTGACAAACTCGTCCAGGTTCAACAATGTGCGGCACAGGCCGACCCAGGCAGCCGCCTCCGCCAGGCTCGCTCCTTCCGACGTCCGGCCGCCGGCCAGTGCCTGGGCACCCTCGCCTTCCGCCTGAAACAGCTCGGCCTGCTCGACCAGCAGGGCCGCCAGGCGGTCGCTCTCTTGCTGGTTTGGCGGCCGCGCCAGGCAGAGGCGAAAGGCATAGTCGATCCGCGCGCGGGTGTCGCCCGCGCACTCACTCCCGACGCGCTCGGCCAGGGCCTGCGCGGACTCGAAAAACAGCGGGTCGTTGAGCAGCGTCAGGGCCTGCAGCGGCGTGTTCGAGCGGTCGCGCCGCGTGCAGGCGACGTGCGAGTCGGGCGCGTCGAACTGAACCAGCATCGGGTAGGGAGTCGTCCGCTGGGCGAAGATGTACATGCCGCGCCGGTGCTGCTCGCCGGCGGGGCTGGCCTGCCAGCGAGGATCCTTGTCGGCCCCTTCCGGCAGCACCGGATAGAAGCTCGGCCCGCCCACGCGCGGATTCAAGAGGCCGCTGGCACCCAGCGCCAGATCGCGGACGATCTCCGCCTCCACTCGCCACGGATTCTGCCGGGCCAGGAGCAGGTTCTCCGGGTCGCGGGCGGCCGTGTCCGCATCTCCAGTCGAAGCCTGCCGGTACGTGGCCGACATGACGATCAGCTTGATCAGTTGCTTTTGGCTCCAGCGGCGGTCGACCAGCTCGCTGGCCAGCCAGTCGAACAGCTCCGGATGCGTGGGCGGCTGCCCCTGCGTGCCAAAATCGTCGACCGTCGCCACCAGGCCGCGGCCGAACAGGTGCTGCCAAATGCGGTTCGCGGCCACGCGGGCGGTGAGCGGGTTTTCCGGCGCCATCAACCAGCGGGCGAGCTGCCGTCGATCGCTTTGCAAGGGAAAGGGCGAAAACGAGTGCAGCACGGCCGGCGTGTGCGGCCGCACCTCGTCGCCCGGGTTGAG
>JBBDNX010000264.1:0-5417 GCA_040877345.1 Pirellulales bacterium | reverse complement strand
GGTCGGCCGGCGGGCGCCGGTGGTGGTGGCCGATCGCAATGTCCAACTGGGCGAAGCGCTGGCTGCTGAACTGGGCGGCGCCGCGACGTTCGTCGAGGCCGACGTCACCGAGAGCGAAAGCGTCGAGCGGGCCATCGCGGCGGCCCAGACGATGCCGGGCGGCCTGGCGGGAGTCGTCCACTGCGCCGGGGTGGTGGCCGGCGCGCGGGTCTTGGGCCGGTCCGGGCCGCACGACCTGGCGCTGTTCCGGCAGATCGTTGACGTGAATCTCGTCGGCACGTTCAACGTGCTGAGGCTGGCGGCGGCCGCGCTGGCGTCCGGTGCGCCGGACAGCGAAGGCGAGCGGGGCGTGATCATCACCACCTCGTCGGTGGCTGCCTATGAAGGCCAGATTGGCCAGGCGGCCTACGCGGCTTCGAAAGCGGGCGTGGCGGGAATGACGCTGCCCATCACCCGCGAGCTGGCGCGGCACGGCATCCGCGTGATGGCGATTGCGCCGGGCATCTTCGACACACCGCTCATGGGGAGCTTGAGCGAGGAGGTGCGAGAGTCGCTGGCCAAGCAGGTTCCGTTTCCGCCCCGGCTCGGCCGGCCGGAGGAATTCGCCTTGCTGGTGCAGGCGATCATCGAGAACCCGATGCTCAACGGCGAAGTGATCCGGCTCGACGGCGGGCTGCGGATGGGGCCGACTTAAGGCGGGGCAGCCACAGCGTGTGGCCTACGATGCTCGGCAACGCTTCCTGGACAAGACCACTTTCCTTGCATCCGGGTCGACTCGTATGACCTTGGCTTCAATTAGGTCTCGGGCCGCCAGGAGTTCCGCTGGGTGGCTCGGCGGCTGCTCGGCAAGTTCCGAGATATGGATGGACCCATCGACGCCGTCGCCGACTTCAACCGAGATCCCGAATGGCATGAGCCTGGTCACGACACAATCGACGAGTCGGCCCGGCCACAGCCACAGTGGATGACGGCACCAAAGGCATGCCACGTCCCAGGTGCGCTCGTACGGCTGCTCCCGCCAGTTCGTCCGGCCGCAGTTGTGGCACCGCCTCGCCATCGCTTCATTTTACCGCGTGAACGTGGCGAAATGGGAGCACGGGCATGCTGCAGGCCTTGGATTGTCTTCGGAACGGGTGATAAGGTAGAATTGAATAAGGAGCGTCGGGACTAGCGCGATTAACACGAGGCGAGTCATGGCTACGGACGTATTGAAAACGGAATTGCAGACCTACGAAGGCCACAGGGACGAGCTCCTCGCCAGGGGCGAAGGGAAGTTCGTACTCATTTCGGAGCGCGATATCGCCGGGATTTGGGAAACCTACGAGGACGCGCTACAGGCAGGCTATGAAAGGTTCGGCCTCAAGCCGTTTTTGGTGAAAAAGATTGAGAAGATTGAGGGGATCCAGCACTTCACTCGCGATATACCTTCATGCCGAGCCTGACGGTTTCTCTCCAACCGCAGGGCCCAATTGTATCTATAGCGGTGGCAGTAAGCGCACAACGGCAAGACGCGATGACCAAGGCGGGATTTCAGGCGCCGTTGCCTGTTCAGGCTGTCGCGCTAATCGATACGGGCGCAAGCTGCACTTGCATTGATCCTGGCATTATTCAGCAGCTTGGACTCGTTGCGACCGGATCAACGTCGATTGTTACTCCATCGACGGGGGCGATTCCACACCAGTGCAATCAATACGACGTGTCGCTGAGCATCCTGCTCGACAACAGTCGTTTTCACCGGTTGCTCACGCTGCCCGTGATCGAGACCGATCTCGCAAACGCCGGGGTACAGGCCCTCATTGGCCGCGATGTCCTGTCCGAAGGGATCCTCATCTACAACGGATGCAGTCGCACCGTGACGCTTTCGTTTTGAACAAGCCGAGCGTGCAGTTTCGCCTCGGGGGACGCCTTGATTTTAGGGCGTGCATCGACCAGAATTCGAGGTTTACGAGGGCACCGCAGCGCGAGCGCGAGTGGAGCAAGTCGCTTGATGTTCGAACGGATCGAAGAGCTGAAGCGCAGTTACACCGATAAATACGTGGTCGTCGACCCGAACCGGCCGGACCTGGCGCGGTTCCGCGGCCAGACGGGCCAGGTCAAGACCGTCAACATGAGCGGCCGGGCGCTGGTCGAGTTCGACGCCTACAACAACATCGGCTGGTACGACATCGAGCTGGACTACCTGAAGGTGGTCGACAAGCCGCCGCCGAAGCCCGCGGAGAAGGCGGAAAAGCCGGCGGCCAAACCAGCGCCCGCCAAGGCAAAACCGGTCGCTGAAACGGCGGCTCCGGCCGAAAAGAAACTTTCGCCGCTGGAAATGGCCCGCCTGCAAGGTGCTGCCAAGAAGCCGGCCGCGCCGACAGCCTCTCCGGCCGACAAGACTGCGCCGGCCGACAAAACCAAGAGCACGGCCGCGATCCTGGCCGCCGCTCGCACCCCGAAGGCCGCCGCGCAGGCGGCGCCCGTCGCGAAACCCAAGAGCACGGCGGAGATCCTGGCGGCGGCGCGAGCCGGCAAGAGCGCCGCACAACCCCCCGCCGCGCAAGCTGCGCCGCCGGCAGCCGCCAAACCGGCCTCCGTCAAACCAGCTCCCGCGAAATCGGCATCCGCTGGCAAGCCCGAGACCGCCACACCCAAGACCGCCGCACCGGCAGCCAAGGCCAAGCTCTCAACCGCTGATATCCTGGCGGCCGCCCGAGCGGGCCAGCAGCCCAAGACCCCACCAGCCGAAGCACCGGCGGAAGAGGTTGCGGCCGACGAGGCCTCGGGCGACGGGGAGCAGATGGCCGACAAGACCAACGGATCCGCTGCCGACGAGACCGGCGAGACCATCGGATCGGCCGTTGCCGCGCCGGAGCCCGCCGGCGATACGGCCGGCGAAGCTGAAGCCGCCGAAGCTGCCTCGCAACAGGCGGTCAAGAAGCCCGGTCCGCCCGCGGCCGCCGGTTCGCTGCCCACCACGACAGCGGACAAGATTGCCTGGTGCCGCCGCGTCGACGCCAAGTAGAACGGAATTCATTCCGTTTCAAGGCGAGGCAGGAAACGGAATGAATTGGGTTCTACGACACGGGAAACGGGATGAATTTCGTTCTACGACGGGAAACGGAATAAATTCCGTTCTACTACTTCACCTGGAGCATGCGCTCCAGCGCTACGAGCGACCAGCGGGCGGTGTCGTCGTCGACCTCGATCACGTTCACCGGAGTGCCGGCGGCCAGGTTCTCCAGGCTCCAACAGAGGTGCGCCAGGTCGATGCGGTACATCGTGGCGCACATGCAGACGACCGGCGAGAGGAAGTGGATCTGCTGATCGGGATGCTCCTTCTTCAGCCGCTCGACCAGGTGCAGCTCGGTTCCGATCGCCCATTGCGTCCCCGCCGGCGCGGCCGCGACCTCGCGGATAATCCTGCCGGTCGAGCCATACACGTCGGCCTTGGCGACCACGTCGCGCCGGCACTCGGGGTGTACCAGGATCTTGATGCCTGGAAACTTCTGCCGGAACTGATCCACGTGCTCGGGCCGGAACATGGCGTGTACGCTGCAATGGCCCCGCCATAGCAGCACCTTGCTGTCGAGCAGCGCCTGTTCGGTGTTGCCGCCCAGCTCATCGGCCTGTGGATTCCAGACCGGCATCTGTTCCAACGGGATGCCCAGGTCGTAGGCCGTGTTGCGCCCTAAATGCTGGTCGGGAAAGAACAGCACGCGGCTGGTCCGCCGCAGCGCCCACCGCAGCACCGCGGCCGCGTTGCTCGAAGTGCAGACGATGCCTCCGTGCCGGCCGCAGAAAGCCTTCAGGCTGGCGGCCGAATTGATATAGGTCACCGGCGTGATGTCCGAGGTGTCGAGCACCTGCCCCAACTCGTCCCAGCACGACTCGACCTGGTCGATGCCGGCCATGTCGGCCATCGAGCAGCCGGCCGCCATGTCGGGCAGCACGACCGTGACGCGCTCGCCGTTGCGCTCGGCCAGGCGTTCGGGGCGGTTGGCCAGGACGTCGGCCGTTTCGGCCATGAAGTGCACGCCGCAGAAGGCAATGGCCCGGCAGTCGCCGCTGTCGGCCGCCATCTGGCTGAGCTGGTAGCTGTCGCCCGTGAGATCGGCCAGGGCGATCACCTCGTCCTGCTGGTAATGGTGGCCGAGGATCAGCAGTCGGGGGCCGAGCTGCGCACGGACGGCGGCGATCCGCTCCTGGAGCTCCTGGTTGTCCAGCGACTTGTAGGGAGCCAGCTCCAAGGTGGGCGCCAGCCCCCGGTCGGCAACAATGCTCATGGATGTCGTGTGCTCGTCGGAAGAAAAGTCGTGGCCGCCGCCGGCCCAACATGCCCAGGGCGGCCGCTAGACAAGTATATGCGCCAAATGACGCCGAACAAAGTTTGGAGGGCGCCGCCGCAAGGCAGCTCGCGCTTGCCGGGTCCTGGATGGTGAAATGGAAGCCAGGCAAAGTTTAGGGGTTGTTCCGCCCGATATGAAAGATTACGGCCGCCAGCACCGTCGGGGAGCCTATTTTGCCAGCAAATCGAGCCATGCCAGCAGCACCAACCACTTGCGAAACCAAGGGCCTTGCCGAGTTGCCCCCCTATTCTCGCGGGCTGTTGAGGATCCAGGTGCCGGTCACTGTGACTTTGGCTTCGAAAAAGCAGCCGATCGGGCGGATTGTCAAGCTGGGTCCGGGGTCGATCATCCAGTTCGACAAGTCGTGCCGGGAGATGCTCGAAATGCGGGTGGGCAACCAGCGAGTGGCCGAAGGTGAGGCGGTCACGGTAGGCGGCAAATTCGGCATTCGAATCACCTCGCTCGTGCTCCCCGGCGAACAATTCGTGCCGCTGCGCAAGCCGGCTGCCTGACGCGCCTGCTGCTCTGTGCCACAGCCGCCCTTCACCCTTCACCCGCCCCCCTGCTAGACTGCTGAAGGGCCCAGATGGCGATGTTCGAACGGGTCGGCGATGATCCTGTTGATCGACAACTACGACTCCTTTACGTACAACCTGGTCCAGCGCCTCGGTGAAATCGATCCCGAGCTGGAACTCGAAGTTCATCGCAACGACCAGATCACGCTCGACGAGATCGCCCGGCGGAAGCCCTCGCATCTGATCATCTCGCCGGGGCCGTGTACGCCACGCGAGGCGGGCATCTCCTGCGACTGCGTGAGCCGCTTCGCCTCCGAGATGCCGATCCTGGGCGTCTGCCTGGGTCATCAGTCCATCGGCCATGCTTTCGGCGGCAACATCGTCCGCGCCAAGCGGCTGATGCACGGCAAGACCGACATGATCCACCACGACGGCCAAGGGCTGTTCGCCGGACTGGAAAACCCATTCCAGGCCACGCGTTACCACAGCCTGATCATTGAACCGGGAACGCTGGCCGACGACTTTATCGTTTCGGCCTGGTGCAACGCACCGGATGGTGAACGCGAGATTATGG
>JBBDNX010000263.1:0-1072 GCA_040877345.1 Pirellulales bacterium | reverse complement strand
CCCTGGCCGTGTGGATTGCGCAGTATTGCCCCCCCTGCCAGCGATAGCTGGCGCCGATCGCGTCGCCATGCGGCGTGTGGATCGTTCGCTGGTTCGCCTGCGGAAGTGCCGCCGTCATCGAGAAATCGCCCTTTCAAACAATGGCCGCTTTTGCAACCGCCACCCACCACCGATTATCATCCAAAGCATGACGCCCTGCCAGAGTCGATCGCCGACGACGCCAGCCGAGCCAACCGGCCGGAGCTGGGCCGTGCGGGGCAGGCAGCCGGCCCCGCTCCACCCGGCCGCGGCCCGGCAAAGGCACTGGCTGATCCTGGGGCTCTCGCTGGCCGTGGCCGCCATGGCCTTCTTGCTGGAGGTGCGCCCGGACCAACGCGTGGCCATACGCGGCCTGCCGCAATGGCCGTTGCCCCATTCGTGCTTCTCACGCATGCTAGCTGGTGTTTCCTGCCCCGGCTGCGGCCTGACGCGAAGCTTTGTGCACCTGGCGCATGGCGACTGGCGGGCCTCCGTCGAGGTGCATCGCCTGGGATGGCTGTTAGCCGCGGCCATGGTAGCGCAGTTTCCCTACCGGACGTATGCGCTGGCGCGGGGCGTGCGGCGCGACTCCAGTGGCCGGTGGGCCGAGTGGTTCGGCGCCGCGCTTTTGGTGTTGCTGCTGGCCAACTGGCTGGCGGAGCTGGTGGGGATTTAGGTGTTTGGTCATTGGTCATTGGCATGCCGGGCAGTCGGGGTTAGCGAGGGTTGAAGTTGCCTACGGGCCCGAATTCTGGCGCTCTCCGGCTACGCAGCGCGAAGTCTGGCTACGGACGTGGATATGCACACGTGATGGCGAGCACCAGGTCGAGGACGTGGCCGTTGGTGGCGACGGCTTCGCCGGCGTGCATGGTGCGATGACCCTGCCAGTCGGTAAACGTGCCGCCGGCTTCTTCGAGGATCGGTTGGATGGCGGCGCAGTCCCAGAGGTTGACCACCGGGTCGAGCATCAACTCCGCTCGTCCGGTAGCCACCAACACATATCCGTAACAATCGCCCCAGGTGCGTGTCAGCCGGCAGGCCGATTCCAATTGGG
>JBBDNX010000262.1:0-1073 GCA_040877345.1 Pirellulales bacterium | reverse complement strand
CGGTCGAAGCCGTTTGCAGCCAACCGCGCAGCCTCACCGGCCAGTATCTCGCCGGCCGGCTGAAGATCGAAGTGCCTCCCAGCCGCCGTCCCACGGGCGAGGGCTGGCTGAAGATCGTCGCCGCCGCGGCCAACAATCTCAAGCACGTCGATGTCGCCATCCCGCTGGGCACGTTCGTCTGCGTCACCGGTGTCTCCGGATCGGGCAAGAGCTCGCTGGTCAACGACATCCTGGTCGAGGCCCTGCGCCGCGACCTCAACGGCGGCCTGGGCGAGCCGGGCCCCCACCAGCGGATCGAGGGGCTGGAGCACCTCGACAAGCTGATCGCCATCGATCAGTCGCCGATCGGCCGCACGCCCCGCTCGAACCCGGCCACCTACATCAAGGTCTTCGACGACATCCGCCGGCTCTACGCCCAACTGCCCGAGTCGAAAACCCGCGGGTACCAGGAGGGGCGGTTCAGCTTCAACGTGGCGGGCGGGCGCTGCGAGGCCTGCGAGGGGAACGGCTCGAACCGCCTGGAGATGGATTTCCTGGCCGACGTCTGGGTCACTTGCCCGGTCTGCGAAGGGCACCGCTTCAACCGCGAAACGCTGCAAGTCCGCTTCAAGGGCAAGAGCATCTCCGACGTCCTGGAGATGGACGTCCAGCAGGCCCTGGACCACTTCGAAAACATCCCCAAGGTGCGCCACAAACTGCAAACGCTGCACGACGTGGGGCTCGACTACCTGAAGCTTGGCCAGCCCTCGCCCACGCTCTCCGGTGGCGAAGCCCAGCGGATCAAGCTGGCCCGCGAGCTGGTCAAGAAGAGCACGGGCCGCACGCTCTACCTGCTCGACGAGCCGACCACCGGGCTGCACTTTGCCGATATCCGCATGCTGCTCAACGTGCTGCACGACTTTGTCGACGCGGGCAACACGGTGCTGGTCGTCGAGCACAACCTCGACGTGATCAAGACGGCCGACTGGGTCATCGACCTCGGGCCCGAAGGCGGCGACGCCGGCGGCCGCATCGTCGCCTGCGGCACCCCCGAGCACGTCGCCGGCAGCGCCGCCGAAGAGCGAAGGGGGGAA
>JBBDNX010000261.1:0-5440 GCA_040877345.1 Pirellulales bacterium | reverse complement strand
GGGCTCCCTAGCCGGCCGCGTCCCCCCGGGACCCCTGTCGCTGGTGTACGGTTACTCTATCGTTACGAGCGCAGCGATGGTCGTTCCGGCGGATCCGCACGGGAATTGCACATCCACCGCGAGACAGTCGCCCGCTATGTGCGGCTGGCCGAGTCAACACCGGCCAAAGCCCCCCTCGGGAATGCGGTCGCTGGCGGCGCTTCAAGACCGACGCGCGGCGAACCCACGTTGTATTTCCGCAACGCGGAACTCGCGCGATCGCGCTCATCCGCCAAACCCGCTGTCCCCGCGCGCGAATTCTTCGCACCGACGCGCCCCCTTTCCGCCGGCCAGTATCATCGGGTGGTATGCTTGGGTATCACCGCAACCGTACCCCGTTCGTTTCACAATCCGGTTTGAGGGCATGAAGAGAATCTGGTTTCCACAGCTCGTCGTTAGCGGCATGTTGCTTTGGGCTCTCAACCCAGCGAACCCCTACGGATACTACATTTTGCTTCGCTGGGTTTGCTGTGCGGCATTCGGTTACCTCGCGTTCCAGGCGACTGCGTGCAAACAGCAAGGCTGGGTTTGGATTCTGGGTCTTACCGCCGCGGTCTACAACCCGATCGTTCCAGTGCACCTCACGAGAGAGATTTGGTCGGTTGTGAACCTCATCACAATCGGGATTGCGGTAGCGTCGATCCTCGCCGTCAAGTTGAAAGATGACAAACACGAAGTCGCCACCCGCACTGTATCGGAGGGCCAGCATGTACGAGCCGTGCTCGCGCTGCCGCCCGCCGAGTCCTTGAGGATTGGGACGCAAGAGCTCGTGAAGTAATGGGACTCAAACCGAGTTCAGAGACCCGCGGCAAGCCGATGCCCGAATGAAGCCGCGGCTCAGTCGCCAAGGTGGCCTTCGCGCGCGCCCCCATCGGCCGGGGCGTGGATGGGCGGGCGGGAGCCCGCAGGCGAGCGGTGCGGCCCGTGGCCGGGGTGGCCGGCCCGATCGAACCGCCGCCCCGCGCGGTGCCGGGGCGCGGCGTGCCCCGGCGCGGCCTCACCCGGCTCGCCGCGCCGATGCCACGACATCCAGGTCAATAGCGCCGGCAGCATGATCAGCGACGTGAACAGGCAGCACGTCACTCCGATGGTCAGCACGCGGCCCAGGCTCTCAAGCCCCTGGTGGCTGGCGATCATCAGCGAACCAAAACCCACGATCGTGGTCAGGGCGTCCACCAGCACGGCAACCGCCGTCGCGGGCGACATGCGGTATCGGCCCTGCTGGTCGCGGTACTCGTGGATGATGTGCACTCCGTAGTCGATGCCGATCCCCAGGATCAATGGCAAGGCGATCATGTTGGCCGGGTTGAGCGGAATATCGAGGATGCCCAACAGCCCGAACAGTTGCAGCACGCCCAACGCCAGGGGCAGGGCGGCGAGCAATGCGTAGCGCAGACTCCGCAGGTCGATGAGCAGGACCACCACGATCACCAGCAGGGCGTATCCGGCGGCCTCTTCGAAGCTCGACTTCATGTCCAGCGAGGCTTCGTACGCTTGCAGTGGATTGCCGGTGGCGCGGGGGTCGACGCTGCGGACTTCGTGGACGAATTTCGAAAGGGCCTCCATGTCCCAGATGTTGCCGCGGCCGTAGATCTTCAGCAGGTGCCGGCCGTTGTGGCCCACGAAGCGGTCGACCAGGCTGCCCGGCAGGTCGGTCAGTTGGGGCGGCTCGGGATTGGCCATGCTCCGCAGCGCGTACAGGCGGCTCAACAGGTCGCCGGCCATCTGCTGCTGGAACTGCGAGATCAGCGTGTAGCAGTCGGCCAGGCTCAGCCTCCGCAGCGCATCGCGGGTCTGCTCCAGCTCGCGCTCGGCGCGGTTGCTGGCCGCCTCGCCGGTCAACAGCTCCTGCGCCTGCCCCAGGACGCGGCCCAGGTGATCGGGCCGGTCGACGGGGATCAAGGGAGGGCGCTCGGGCAAGTCGGCCAGCCGCCGGCCGATGCGTTCGATGATCGGCCGCTTGACGGCATGGTCGACGGGCAGCAGCGAGACGATTTCCTCCGTCCGCTCGACCGACTCGAGCTCGAGCAGGGCCGCCTTGCGGGCCAGCAGCTCCTCGCGGTTGTCGGCGATCGACAGGGCATACCAGACGCTCTGATTGGCTTCAGCGAGCAGCTTGCGCTCCAGCTCGACGCTTTCCAGGCCCACCGCCTGCAAGTTCAAGAGGTTGTGGTCGTACCACAAGCTGCCGGTCCCCAGCGAAACCACGACGGTGAACAGCATGGTCGAAGCCAACAACAGGCGGGGCTTTTGGAACAAGGGAGCGATCCAGGCGTGTACGGCCAGCGGCTCGGGTATCCGCTGTCCCAGCCCGCCCTGGTCGACCAGCATGATCACGGCCGGCAGGACCATCAGCTCGGCCAGCGCGCACAAGAGGATGCCGCCGCCGGCGATGATGCCCAGCTCGGCGATGCCGGTGAAGTCGGTGAAGCCGGCGGCGAAAAAAGCGATGGCCGTGGTGATGGCCCCGGTGAGGATGGCCGGGCCGATGCCTGCCGTGGTGGCCAGCAGCGCTTCTTTGGTCGATGCCGCCTGGCCGCGGACCTGCAGGTAGCGGGCCACGTAGTACACGCCGTAATCGATGCCGATGCCGATCAGCGTGACCGTGAACGACATGCTGAGGATGTTCAGGTGGCCGACTGCCAAGGTCAGATATCCGAACGACCAGGCGATGCCCATCAACAGCACCAGGTTGGCCAACAGGGCATGCCGCACTCCTCCGAAGCCGGCCACGAACAGGCAGGCCACGGCGGAGAGCGAGAGCAGGCTCGCCCAATACATCGACGTCTGGCTGGACCGCATCTCGTCGTTTTCCATGATCGGCAGGCCGGTCAGGCCGACGCGGGTCTCCGGGTGCCGGGCATTCGCTTGAGCGACCAGCTCGCGCAGCGCATCGGTGGCCTGGCTATTGCGGGCGAAGCCCTCGTCGCCCGCCGCCAGCCTCAAGAGCACGAAGCCCAGCCTGCCGTCGTTGGTCAACAGGTACTCGGCGTTCAGCTCGCTGAGCGTGGCGAACGACTGTGGCATCTCCGGCCAGGGGGAGTGGTACCTGCGGCTCTGGGCCAGCGCGCCGAACAAGCTGTGGCTCAACCGCTGTGCCTGATTGCGGGCCTGCTCCAGGGCCTCGCCGCCGCCCCCGGTGTTCGCTTTTTCCAGCCGTTGGCACATGGCCTGCGCCATGCGGCCCAGGTTCAGCCGCGACCAGTTGCCCTCGACGATTGGGCTCACCTCGCTGAGGAACCGCTCGATTCCCAGCAGCTCTTCGGTCGAAAGGTAGTGCAGCCCCTTGGACCGGATGGCCCCCAGATCCACGCCGTGCAGCACCGCGTGGAACAACTGGTCTTCGCGAGCCAGCAGGCCGGAGATCTCCTCCAGCACGGGCACGACCTGCTCGCGGTTGGCGCCTTCGACGACCACCACGGCGTCGTCCTGGTCGCCGAACTCGTTGATGTAGTCGATCCACAGGCGGTTGTAGTCGCTGTGCGGATTGAGCAAGTCGAGCCGGCTGGTGCGGTACGTCAGCCGGGTGCAGGTGACGACCAGCGACAGCACGGTCAGCGCCACGGCCAGGCTGAGCGTGGCCGCCGGATAGCGCAGCACCACCCGGGTGGCCAGGTTCAGCGGGCCTGCCAGCAGCGAAGGCGCATGGCTGGGCGGTGCGGGCATCGGCGTCCTGCCAAACATGTAGCGTCCATGCCGCCGCCGAAGCTGGGAGCCGGGATCCTCCCAGCTCCACCCGGCCGCTCGGCGCAAGCGGAAAAGCGGGGCATTCTAGCGGCCTCCCCCCGTCCGCGAAAGACGGAAACCCGGCCCTCCAGCCGATGCCAAACGATCACTCCTCGCTGCCGCCCTCGCTGCCGAGCAAGGCGTCGAGGCCGGCGGGCGCCTTGGCCGACTTCTGGGCGGGGCCGGACGCGGGACTGCCGTTCTCGTCCTCCGCGCTCTCCAAGAGCGGGAAGGCCTTCGTCAGCACCCGGTCCTTCTCGGCCGCCAGCTCCACCAGCGCCGCCGGCCTGATCCGCACCTCCGACTCCTGGTAGGTGTGGAAGCCGGTGCCGGCCGGCACCAGGTGGCCCAGAATCACGTTCTCCTTGAGACCGACCAGGCGGTCGATCTTGCCGGCCAGGGCCGCCTCGGTCAGCACCTTGGTCGTCTCCTGGAAGCTGGCGGCGGAGATGAAGCTGGCGCTTTGGACCGACGCTTTGGTGATCCCCAGCAACTGGGTGCTGGCGGTGGCCGGCCTGGGCTTGCCCCCCTTGGCCGGATCGCCGCCCAGCGCCTCGATCTGGGCGTTGACCTGCTCCAGGGCGTCCTTGGGAACGATGGCGCCTTCGGCGAAATCGCTGTCGCCCTTGTGGGTGATCCGGACGCAGCCGGAGAGCTTCTGGTTGACCGCCCGGAACTCGAAGCGGTCCATCACGCTGCCGGGCAAGAGCCCCGTGTCGCCGACGCTTTCGATCCGCACCTTGCGGAGCATCTGGGCCACGATGATCTCGATGTGCTTGTCGTCGATCTCGACCCGCTGGCTGCGATACACGTTCTGGATCTCGCGGACCAGGTAGTGCTGGACGGCCTCCTCGCCGGAAATCCGCAGGATGTCGTGCGGCACCAGCGGCCCGTCGACCAACGCCTCGCCGGCCCGCACGAAGTCGCTGGCGTGCACGCGGAGGTGCTTGCCGTGCGAGACCAGGTGCTCCCGCTCGATGCCGCTCTCGCTGCGGACGATGATGGTCCGCTTGCCGCGGCGCTTCTCGCCCAAGAGCTCGACCACGCCGTCGATCTCGGCGATGACGGCCGGGTCCTTGGGCTTGCGGGCCTCGAAAATCTCGGTCACGCGGGGCAGGCCGCCCGTGATGTCCTGAGTGCCGGACACCTCGCGCGGCGTCTTGGCCAACAGCGTTCCGGCCGAGACCTGCTGGCCCTCGTCGACTTCGATGTGCGCCTTTTCGGGCAGGTAGTAGAAATCGAGGATTTTGCCGCTGGCATCTTCCAGGATGATCTGCGGGTGCAGATCGCCCTTGTGCTCCATGATCAGCTTGCGGACGTGGCCGCTGGGATCCTTTTCGGAGCGCATCGTCTCGCCTTCCAGCACGTCCTCGTAGCGGACCTTGCCCCCCACCTCGGCCAGAATGGGGATGCTGTGGGGGTCCCACTGGCAGAGCACGGCGCCGGCCTGGACCTCCTGGTCCTCGTCGACCAGCAGGAAGGCGCCGGCCGGGATCTCGTACTTCTCCAACTCGCGGCCCTTGGGATCCAACAGGGCGATCTCACCGTTGCGGGTGAGCACGACCTGCTGGCCTTCGTCGTTGCGGACCACCTTGAGCCGGGTGAAGCGGGCCAGGCCGGCCTTCTTGGCGCGGATTTCGCTTTCCTCGACGGCGCGGGCCGCCGTGCCGCCGAT
>JBBDNX010000260.1:0-5447 GCA_040877345.1 Pirellulales bacterium | reverse complement strand
CGAGCGGCCTGGGCGTGGGCCACCAGGTCGGCCCGCGACCGGCGCTGCGCCTCGCGGCCGTTGATGAGCACCACCGTGCGGGCCGCCAGTCCTTCCTTGGCCAGATAGAGCTGCGCCACTTGCGATTCGGCCGCCAGGATGGCCTGCTGCGACTGGCGCGCCCGCTGGCGGCATTGAGCAAGCTGCGCTCGGCATTCGGCGATGGTCCGCCGCCGTTCCTGCTGGTCCTCGTCGAACTGACGCAAGCGGGTTTGCAGGCTGGACAGCCGCTCTTCGCTCTTGGCCAGTTCGACCTTGGCCGCCGTCGCCTCGCGCTGGCACTGCTGGCGGCGCATTTCCAACTCGGTCATTTGCTCGGCAATGGCCGTGTCGGCCGCCTGTAAACGGCACAGGCGATCTTCCACCTCGGCCAAGTGCTGGCGCGATTGTTCGAGCCGGCTGCCGGCCGCCGCCAGGCGCTGCGACACTTCGTCGAGCTGGACGGTGAGCAGCTCGCTCTGTTCGCCGATTTGCTGGTGACGGGCCTGGGAGGCTTGGACGCGCAGCCGGTGCTCGCCCAGGGCATCGGCCGCCCGCTGGTGCTCGGCCGCCAACGCCTGGCATCGCTCGGCTTCGGCCGCCATCTGGCGCTCCAACTCGGTCAGGGCCGCCGACTCGTCGCGGATGGCGCTGGCCAACTGGGCAAGCTGCTGCCTCAGCGCCCGCAGCTCGCTGCGCCGCGACATCAGGCCGGTTGCGGCGTAGCGTGGTCCCACCGACAACGTGCCGTCGGCGGTCATCACCTCACCGGCCAGCGTCACGAACGACAGTCCCCGCCCCATGCCCGCGGCCAAGGCTCGCGCGTGCGACAGTTTTTCGACAATCCAGGTCCGACCCAACAGACGACGGGCCAGCGGCGCCAGCTCGGCCGGCGTATCGACGAAGTGATCGGCCCGCCCCTGCACTCCCGGCTGACCTTCGAGATCGACCGGTTTTTCCCAGCCGGCCGGATCGCGCTCGGCAAGACGGATAAAGCCGACGCGTCCCTGGAAATGGTACGTCTCGCGTTCGACGAGCGCCACCAGCTCGTCGTCCTGACTGACCACGAAATACTGGGCCCACTCGCCCAGGGCCGCCTCGATCAGTGGGGCCATCTCCACGCTGACGTGAAACAGGTCGGCCACCAGGCCGCGAACATGACGAAAAGGCCCGTCCGCCGCTGTGCGGGCCTCGGCCAGGACCTGCCGCACTCCGGCGCCCAGGCCTTCCTGCCGCTGTTCGAGTTCATCGAGCAGCTTGGCTCGCTCCGCCGCGCCGCTCTCGCGCTGGCGCAGCCGAGCCAACTCGGCCTGGCGGGCCTGCTGCTGGTGGCGCAGGTCGGCCAGCCGGGCCTGTGCACGCGACCACTCCCCGCCGCGGCGGTCAACGGCCTCCACGAGTTCCTGCTGCCGGCGCGCGAGCTGGTTCAACTCGCCGGCCAGCGCCTGGCGGGCTTCGTCCAACTCCGAGAGGCGTTCGACGTGCCGGGACCGCTCGCCGCGGGCCGCCTGCACCTGCGCTTCGAGCGATTGCACCTCGCTGGCCAGGGCCGCCGCCGCCCGCGTCGCCTCCAGGCACTGGCCGCGGTCGCGCTCGTATTCGGCACGCATTTCGGCCAGCGCCGTGGCCAACTCGGCCAGCGACTGTTCGCGCGAGGCCAACTGCGCCATGCGGTGGGCGTGCTGCTCGTCGGCCTCACGCACGGCGGCCGAGGTTTCCCGGAGTTGCTGCTCGAGATCCCCCGCCTTGACGCTCATGGCCGCCAGTTGCCGCATGTGGCGGGCGACTTCCTCCTCCGCCTCGTCCACGCGGGCCCGCTGGTGCTGGATGGCCGCCTCCTGCGTGGCGATCTCGCGCCCGTTCTCGGCATGGGCGGCTTCGCTGGCCCGGATCAGCTCGGCCTGCTCGGCCAGGGCGGTCTCCAGTTGAAGTGCTTGGGCCTCCAACGACTCGGCCTGGCCCGCCGCCTGGTCGCGCTGATCAGCCAGGGCCGTGGCTTCGCTTTCGAGTCCGGCCAGCCGGGCGGACAGCTTCCGCCAATCGACCAGTCCCACCTGGGTCCGCAACTGCTGCAGGCGGTCGGTGTGCTCCTTGTACCGGCGTGCCTTGGCGGCCTGCATCCGCACGCTCCGCAGGCGGTTATCGACCTCCTCGACGATGTCGCTCAGCCGCAGCAGGTTCTGGTCAACGCGCTCCAACCGCCTGAGCGTTTCGATCTTCTTGGCCTTGAAGCGGCTGATGCCGGCGGCCTCCTCGAAGATGGCGCGGCGGTCGCGGGGCGAGGCCTGCAGCATGACATCGACTTTGCCCTGCTCGATGACGCTGTAGGCCTCGGTGGCCACGCCGGTGCCGGAGAACAGGTCGCGGATGTCGCGCAGCCGGCACGGCTGGCGGTTGATCAGGTACTCGCCCTCGCCGTTGCGGTAGACCCGCCGCGTGATGTGCACTTCGGCGGTGTCGATGGGCAACACGCGGCCGGGGTTGTCGAAGGTCAGCGTGGCCTCGGCGGCGTTCAGCGCATGGCGGCTGCCCGAGCCGTTGAAGATGACGTCGGCCATCTCCTTGCCCCGCAGGCTCTTGACGCTCTGTTCGCCAAGCACCCACTTGATGGCGTCGACGACGTTGGACTTGCCCGACCCGTTCGGACCGACCACCGTCGTGATGCCCTGCGGAAACTCGAAACGAGTCTTGTCCGCGAAGCTTTTGAAGCCGACGAGTTCCAGGGCCTTGAGCATGAACGGGCGGATTGGGCCGCGGTTAATCGGCCGAGCCGAAGGACGTGCTAGCGGCCGCGCGAGGTTATTTTACCAAACAGCGACTTCTTGGGGGCCGGTTTTTCCTCCTGGACACGCTCCGCTTTTTTCTGTTCGGGGTCTCTGCCGCGGGATCCACCGAACAAGGCCGGCAAGGGGTTGCCCACCACGACCTCGCTGGCCTCGGCCTCTTCTTCGCCGTCGGAGCGTTCGTAGGTGCGGCCGGCCGCGGGCAGGGCGTCGATGGCCAGCCGGCTGGTCAAGGCCCGGCTTGCCTTGGCTTGCTGCAGGGCCTGCACCACGTCGGGATACGTGCCGCCCAGCTCGACTACGGCGCGGATGATCTCGTCCAGGCTGGTCGTCACCACCCGCTTCTGGTCGGGTTCGTTGGCCGCGAAGCGGCTGACGGTGACGTTCGCGTCGTCGCGGGCATTGATCATGATCTTCTTGCCGGCCTCCAACACCGTCGGCGCGGCCAGCCGCTGTTTCGGCCCGAACAGTACGATCTCGGGCCGGTGGCTGCGGGTCACGTGGACCATCGGCGGGCCCTGGGTATCGAGCAGGTGATAGCTGAACTGATCACCCAGGTTCTCGCCGCGCACCAGCGGATCCAGCGAGTTCATGGCCCACAAGGCACGGAAAGCCCCATAACGCGTTTCCGCGCTGTCGACCGAGAGCAGCTCGGCCAGCGCCTCGTAGGCGCTGAAGTCGTCCATGGCGCTCAAGGCCGCCAGGGCATAGGGCCGGAAAGCCGGTTCCCCGGTGGCCTCGGCCAACGCCGCAATGGCCTCGCTCTGATCGAGATAGGCCAGTGCCTCGGCGGCATAGAACCGCACTTCGGCCTGGTCGGCCTCGATGCCCTTGAGGAGCGCCTTGACCGCGTCCTTGCCCACGGCCTCCAGGCGCAAGGCCGCCGCCGAGGAGGTGATGGGATCGAGCAACTGGCGTTCGAGCAGGGCCAGCCGGCTTTGTTGCTGTGCGGCTGTTTCGCGGACGCTCAAGGCCCGCAGCACCTGCACGTAGCGGGCGATGTTGTCCTTGTAGCGGGGGTGCACGTCCAGGGCGATGTACTTGTCGTTCTGGGGATTGGCCACGCCCTGCTTGATGCCGGCGCTGAACATGTGGAAACGGCGGTTGATGGCCGCGCCGATCTGGCCGCTGACCATCACGTTCTGGTTGTCCGGCTTGAGCACCAGCCCCATCTTCCGCGCCTCCATCGCCACGCCGCCCCCCAGGATGCGGCCGCGGGTCAGCTTGATGCGGTCGTCTTCGCCCTCGGCGGCCGGGTCGACCAGGATCGCGCCCTGGGCCAGGGCCAACACCTTGCCTCCTCGAATGCGGCCATCGAGGACGGCCATTTCCTTGAGGCGCGTTTCCATCAGCCTGCCGCCGCGGAGGCTGCTGGCTTCGCTGCGGGAGGGGACGCGCAGTTCGACGTCGAAGTGGTCGCCCTTCTGGATTCCGGGGCGGAGATAGCCACGGACCAGGACCAGCTCGGTGGTGGGCGATGCCAGCACCTGGTTGGGATAGGGGACGCCCCGCTTCTTCATTTCGTCGATCAGCTCGTCGCGCTGCGGCGACGGTCCCGGGTCGCTGCCGGTTCCGGGCAGTCCGGTCACCAGGCCCACCGCCTCGATCCGGACGGGGTGCATGCCAAACGGCACCGCCAGGTCGCCTACCAGGCGGACCGGCGAGCCGGCCGTGTCGCCTTCGTCCGGGCTTTGCGGCCGGATGGCCGGGGAGGTGCAGCCTCCCGCTCCCAGCGCGGCCGCCATCATGCCGGCCGACGCCGAGCGGAGAAAATGACGCCGTCCCCAGTCTGGACCGCCTCGACCGGACGAGTGCCTGGGCTTCATGCCTTGTGCGCTCCGTGTGCTTTCATGCCGGTCCGCGTCGCACGACGCGCGCAGTGCCGGCCTGGCCTCGGTTGGGTCAACCGCGCAAACGTTTCGTAAGAAGGGAAAGGTGTCGCGGGGGGGAAAATAGTGGTTCCCCCCCGCAGCGTCAAGACGTTTTGGGCGCGGGAATGGAGCGTGCTGGCGACGAACACGACGGACGACGGTCAACCCGCGCTGGGCGGCGAAGCCGCCCCATAAAGCTTGCTTTCAGTGGGGGGCGGATGATAATGCGCTCGGCGGACCGGTGTAAAGCGGCCGGACGCCGTCCAGCGATGGCCACATCCTCATCCAGCCCACCGGCTTCGGCATGCGAGCGGCGCTGGCTCCAGTTCCGCCTGCGGACCCTGCTTTTAATCCCCCTTCTGCTCGGACTGTTCTGCGCCTTTGCAGGCCAGGCCTACGATCATTTCCTCCTGCTGGAGGCCCTTTACGGGGCGGTCCTGGGCACATTCTGGGCCATCGGCCGGATGCAGATCGTCGGGCTGCGCAACCAGGGGCTGCGGCGCGTCCTGCCGGTGGTTTGGGCGGCCGTTTGCGGTGGGCTCACCACGGGTATTCTCATCGGCCCGATCAACTTGATGATCGCGCTGTCGCGAACCCACCCATACTGGACCCTCGACTGGCAGGGCACGCGGCAGCCGATGGAGATTCTTTCGGCCGCCATCGCCGGCATCTGGCTGGGGGCGCTCTTCGGGGCCGCCGGCGCGGCCATTGTCGGGCCATCGGCCGCCTACCTTGTCCAATTCCGGCTCCAGCGCCAGCTTCCCTCCCCAAGCCC
>JBBDNX010000259.1:0-5450 GCA_040877345.1 Pirellulales bacterium | reverse complement strand
CGGGACGGCCTAGAAAACGATGGACGACCAGATCGACGCCGCCTGTCTGCCGCACGCCGGCGCCGACGATAAACAACACGCCCACGGTGGCCATCGCCTCGTTGGCCAGTCCGGAGAGCGCCTCGCGGGGTTCGAGGATCCCTGCCACCAGCAACAGCGCCACGCCCCCGATCAACACCACGTCCGGGGCAATCCGCGAGCGAATCAGCAAGGCGAAGACCAGCGCCAGCACGCCCAGCGTAAACCAAGCTGGCCACATGGCTTCCATCGCAAGTCGATCCCGTCGTCAGGCCCAGAGTATGATTATGAAGTTGATTGTTATAGTGATATTTATCGGGTGCCGCAAGCCATTCTCGCGCTTGAATGCCGTCTAAAAGCCGAATGGTTCCAAGGCGGCACGCGCGGCGAAGCTGCCCTAGAGCCCAGGTGAACGGCCGACCAGGTCGGCCAGCTCGGGGACCGAACGGATCGGCCACCAGTTTTCGCTGCGCCAGCTCGGATGCCTGACCGGGCAATCCGGCGTAATCTCGTTGGCCGCCAGCAGCGACCGCAGGTGGTGCTTTTGCAGGGGGGCCGAATGGATGCCGCGGACTTTCACGTACCACTCGTCCGACAGTTGCAGAGTGTGGACTACGCTTCGGGGGCGCAGACCCGATTCCGAGGCGAACACGGCGATGCCCGGATCGACCAGCTCGGCGACTTCGAAAATACTGGGCGTGAACGGGTCATAAGGGCTGACGTCGTCGTCCAGAGCCACCGGTGGCGCGACCCGCGGCGGCGGCGCGAAAAAGTCGGCCAGTTTCATCCACGGTCCGTCCAAGGCGCACACCAGGTCGTCGCCCGTGAAGCGGCCGGCATCGATCAACTCGGCGATCTGCCGGCGATCGAGCGAAGCAAAGATGCGGTCGCCCTTCAGGACCCGCAAGGGGCCTTCCCTGCCGCCTTCCCGGCCCGCCGCGGGTGACGACGCCGGCAGCGGCGTGTCGTCCCAGGCGGACGGGTTGGCGAGGTAATCGGAAACCAACAGCCAGGGACCTTCCCGCACCGACACCTGGTCGTCGTTGCCGATGCGGCCCTCGGCCAGCAGTTGATCGAGCTCGCTCTTGGACATCGGCCCATAGATGGCCTCGCCCTTGAGCACCCGGAGATCGCCCTGCTTCTTGGCCATGGTCTTTTCGCCGGCTACCAGTCGCCGCGCTGGGCCTCGACAGCCAGACACTCCGCCCACAACATCAGGTCGTCGTCCGAAAGCTTGTTGTCCCGCACGAACTCGGTAGTGACGGTGGCTTCGTGCCCGACCAGCTTGGCGGCCACCTGGAGCCGGCCATTGTCGCGATACGTGTAACGCACCTCCACGGGCCATCCCGCCGGCAGGTTGGGAGGCAGGTCGCGGATCACACAAACGCCCACCTCGGTGCACGCCTCCGGGACCTCGCTCTCTCCCTCCAGCACGCAGATCCGCACGTTAGGCTGATTGGCCCGGAAGGTCTTGAACCGGCCGGCGGCGGAGTGGGGCAGCGGCGTGTTCTTGGCAATGATGATCCGGTTCACACGGCGGCCCGTCACGGGGTCGACGCCCACCACGCCCAGGCTGTGCGAGTTGACGTTGGTGACCGAGAACTGCGTGTGGCCGCCGCCGGTGCCTTGCCGCTGCAACATCAGGTCGGCGTACAAAGCCGCCCCATGCGCGACCGCCTCATCGGCCGAAACCGATCGGTCCAACCGCTTGCCTGACAGCTCGGTGAGCATGCGGATCACCATCGGCATCCGCGTCGAGCCGCCCACGAGCAGCACCTTGTCGATCTGGTTCCAGGAGAGGCCGGCCTGCATCACCACGATTTCCGTGGTAGTCCTGGTCCTCATGAGCAAGGCGGCCGTCAGCTCTTCGAACTGGTCGCGGGTCACCTCCACTTTGAGCCGCGTGCCAAGGTGATGCACCACCATCGTGGCCTTGGCCCGCTCGGAGAGGGTTTTCTTGGCCAGCTCGGCGGCGTTCCATAAATCCTGGGCGCTTTCGGGGTCCGTGCGGGGGTCGACGTGGTGCTGCTCCTTGAACCGCTCGGCGGCCACCTCGACCAATTTCTCATCCCAGTCCTTGCCACCCAGTCGCACGTCGCCGTCGGTGGCAATGGCCTTGAACGATTGCCCGCTCATCTCGACCACGGTTACGTCGAACGTCCCTCCGCCCAGATCGTAGACCAGCACCCGCATGGGCCCTTCGCCCCGGACCTGGCCCGCGCTGTCGAGAAAGCCCTCCTGGTAGCCGTAGACGATGGCCGCCGCGGTCGGCTCGTTCAAGATGTCGAGGACTTCGAGTCCGGCCAGGCGGCCGGCGTCCATGGTGGCCCGGCGGCGGGTCTCGTCGAAGTAAGCCGGCACGGTGATCACGGCCTTGGTGAGGGGGCCCAGCTTTTTCTCGGCGTCGGCCTTCAATCGCCGCAGAATGTAGGACGAGATGACTTCCGGCGGCAGGAACTCGCCGTTGATCGCTTTGCGGTACTGCTTGGCCCCCATGTCGCGTTTGACACAGTCGGCGACTTTGTGGGGCTCGAGCGGCGCCGCCAGCACCGCCTCCTTTCCCACCACCGTGCCGTCCCGATCGAAGAGCACCACGCTGGGCGTGAGGATGTCGCCATTGGAGTTGGGAATGCTTGCCGGGCGTCCCTGGTGGTCCAGGTGGGCCACGACCGAGTAGGTCGTGCCCAAGTCGATGCCGACCGCCGGCGTCGTGCCTCGCACCTGGGTGAGCGGAGAGGGGGGCAAGCTCCGGACGGGGGATGAGGGGGAGGTAGTGGCATCAGCCCCGTCGGCGTCGGCTGAAGAGGGCAGCGCCGTGCCATCCACCTCCACGGCCAGGCTTCGCGTTGCGGTGGCCAGGACCTGCTCCCAGCCGCTGTGCAAGGCGACGCTGGTGCCGGCCGTGTCGAACACGTCGTCGCGAAACGAGAAGCAGAACTCCTTCCAGCCCAGCAAGTCGGATTCCAAGAGACGGATCTGCAAGGGCGCGCGGCGCCAAGCCCCGGCTACCAGGTTCGTCTCATACTGGGCATCGTCACGGATGTGCTGGCAAGGCTTGCCTTCCAGCTCTCGAACCACCTGCTCGATAAAGCCAACGCCGTGTTTTTCAAGCAACTGGTTGAGCTTGGCGCTCATGGTCGAGTGCTCGCGCCCTGGCGCATCGGATGCTCTGCCTGCCCGCCGACAATCGCTTGGTCCCCGCGGCGCGGGGGGTGTGGGGCGGCACCAATCAGGCCAGGAACTATAGTAAGCCAAGGCGAAGTCGACGTAAACAGCCGGCGTCCGGGGGCCAGGCAGACTGGCGCGGCTGTCTGGCGAAGTCCCGGAACCGGACCCGTTTTCGCTGGCCGATATTCACTGGAACATTTACACTGCATCCCAGAATGAGTTGGGCAAGGGTTTTGGCGATGTTTGATCCGTACCGGAAGTGGCTGGGAATTCCGGAAGACAGCCGGCCTCCGACACACTATCAGTTGTTGGGCATTTCGCCCGATGAGAACGACCGCGGAGTCATCCATGCGGCCGCCGTCCGGCAGAGCGCTTATGTCCGCAATTTCCAGAGCGGTCAATACGCGGAGGAGGCCGCCCGAATTCTAAATGAGATCGCCGCCGCCCAACTTTGCCTGCTCAGCGCGGCCCGCCGGGCGGAATACGACGAGGCCCTCAAGAGAAGTGTGGCCGCCTGGTCACCGGCACCCGCCAGCCGGCTGCCGCTAGCGACGCGGCCTTACGGTCCCGCTCCCTTGCCCGGCTTTTCTGCCCGCCCAGCGGTGAGCATGCCGCCCGGCCAGCGGCCGCCCGGGCCAGCCAACCGCGGCTCCGCCGCTGGGAATGCGGTTCCCGGCCCGGGCGAGGAGTTGGAGATCTTTACCCAACCAGCGGTACCCGAACCCTTCGGTCAGCATGGCCGCGGTCGCCCGCCGGCCCGCTTGCGGTCGATCCCACGCGGGAAAATGCCGGCCTACCATTGGTTGGCTCCGATCAGTATGGCGGCGGCCGGCTTAATCCTGGTCACGGTCATGCTCGCCGTCCGCGGGCGGAGCGGCGGGGACAGCGCCCAGCCAGACTTGGACGAGGGCCGCCCCGTCGACCCAGTGGCCTCCGTTTCGGCGATCCTCGGTGGCCCCGCGCCTGGCGCCGAAGGTGAACGGCAACATCCAGCGACGACCAGCAGCCCGCAGCTCGTCAGGCCGATCGTCACCGACCGGTCGACGAGGGGATCGAGCGGCCCACCGCGGGGCGTCTCGCCGGGCAGCCCGGGCGCTCAGTCCGGCGGGAACCAGGTTTCCATTACGAGATCGGGCAGCGGCTTGCCGGGATCTACCGGCGAGGATTTCGATGGCGTTTCGGTGGCCGGGGAGGCCGGCATGGATGATGACGCGACGGTCAGGATTCCACTGGCCGAAGGCGACACTCCCGTTGTCTTTGCCGAGGGGATGGCCCCCTTTGTCGCGGTGGGCAAGCAGGTGTGGAACCTCGAGACGGTTGAAGCCGTGGGAAAGTTTGGCGGCAATTCGCCGGCCGACGCGATGCGCGCCGTAGCGCCCGATGGCAAGCATTATGCCGCCGGGAACAAGGGCGAAACCCCTTGGATCGAGGTCGGTTCGTGCGAAACGGGAGCCCGGGTCCACCTGCTTCCATTTCGGCGGACTCACATCGAGTTGCAGTTTCTGGAGTTTGCCGGCGCCGGCTGGCTGGTCAGTTCGGCCAGAGCCTTGGGAGATCAGCGGCTGCAACTGTGGGACATCTCCAGCGGCAAGCTGATCAAGGAGTTTCGTACCGAAGAGTTCGACTCTAAAAAGGCAGCGCTCAGCCATGACGGAAAGTACCTGGCTGCGGCCACGCGCTTGGGGGTCATCGTGTACGACGTGCAAAAGGGCAAAGTGGCCGCCCGGATGGCGCCTGCCGCCGTGCGGCCGGGCCGGCGAGTCGCCGACGTTGACGGTCTGGCGTTTTCGCCTGACGGCCAGGAATTGGCGATGCTCACCGATCATGGCAAGCGGATTGTGTGCTTCAACGGGCGGGCCGAACTGGTCTTCGAACACGACCTCAGCCTTGACGGCACGGAGGGCTGGTTTCCGTTTTACCGGGGGCCGGCGATCGAATGGGAGCCCGGCGGCCGCGGCTGGCTGCTGAACGGGCGCTGGCTTTTCCACCGCGGACAGCGGCAGGTGGTCTGGCGGATCAAGGACATGGACCATCAAGACGCGCGTGCCCGTTTCCTCGACGAGGACCACGTGCTGGTCCCGCGCGGCGAGGGGGACAGCCGCGAGCTGGTGGGGCTGGCCATTCCCTGGCGCAGGATCGAAGCCGGGTTGTAAGCACTCGGCGCGTGTCCGGCGCAGACGCGCCGCGCAGACAACGGATGTCCGCGACGGGATCGGTCGGCGAGTGGCGAAAATGCCTCAGTAACCTCATCGTACGCCTGCCGA
>JBBDNX010000258.1:0-5454 GCA_040877345.1 Pirellulales bacterium | reverse complement strand
GATCCCTCGGCCTGGCCGGCGGCCCGCCCCAGATAGTCCTGATAGTATTGGCCTATCACCCGAAGCGCGCGCTCGGCCGAGTTGAAGACGCCATCGACGACCTGCCCGCGAGTCGAGCCCGTTTGCAACCGCGAAACCCATTCGGCCAGCCCGCCGGAATCCGCCGCCCGCCCCAGCAGGTCCTGGTAAACGCCGTTGACGAAGGCCGCGTCGTCGGCACGGGCGTTCAGATACTCGGGCGAGTGCAGAAACACGCGTTGCACTTCGATCTCGTCCATGCCCGACTGCATGGCGGCCACCCAATGGTCCCGTTCCGCCCGGGCCGGTGTCCGCTGCAAGTACGCCTGGTAGTAACCGGTGACCTGCAAGGCCCGATGTTCGGCCGACGTCCACAGGGCCTGCACCACCCGCTCGCGTGGCATTCCGCCAGCCAGTGCTCCCGACCAGGCGGCCAGGCCGGCGGCGTCCGCGGGCCGGGCGAGCACGTGCTCGTACAGGCTCGAGACAAACGCATCCATGGAGTTGCGCGGCACGGCGGCGGGCAGGCTGTCGAGCGAGCGGATGGCCGCCAGCACGTCGAGACGCTGGTAGCGCAAGCCGGTGTTGATCACGTTGTCGTTTTCGTCGTCGCCATCGACGAGCGTGACGCCGGTGGCGCGCATGATCGTGAGGATCTGGGCCTGGTTGGCCGAGGCCCCCTGGCCGCGGGCGTCGAGGGCCTGGTGCACCAGCACGGCAGCGCCGGCCACCAGCGGCGCCGCCATCGACGTGCCGGCCAGCGTGGCCAGTCCGCCGCCCAGCCAGGTCGAGGTGACGAAGGCCCCCGGCGCCAGGATGTCCAGTTGGCTGCTGCGCTGCGTGAAGCTGGCGACGCGGTCGGACGCCGTCGAGTGGTCCTTGGCGCCGCTGGCCCAAGCGACCATGCCATGTTCGGCGTCCCAGACGGCGCCGACCGAAACAGTCTGACTGCTGATGGCCGGGTAGCCCAAGCCCTGTTGGCTGCCATACGAGTAAAAGGCGTTGCCCGAGGCCGCGGCAAGGAAGACTCCCTGTCCTCTGAGCGTGCTGAACTCGTCTTCGAGAAAGGCCCAGGGGTTGGCTGTAAAGTTGCCAGCCCCCAGCGACATGTTGACGGCCACGATGTTGTATTCGGCCTGGTGGGCGGCAACCCACTGCAGAGCCAGTTCAACGTTCGCGAAGGTGCCCGAGCCGTTTTCGTCGAGGATCCGCAGGGCCACGATGCCCGCCTGCGGCGCGATGCCGCGGTAGCTGCCGTGGTTGCTGGCGATGATGCCCGCCACGTGCGTGCCATGCCCGTGCTCGTCGATGGGGTCGGCGTCGCGATCGACGAAGTCCCAGCCGCCCAGGTAGCGGCCCGCCAAGGCGGGATGATTGTAGTCGATGCCCGTGTCGAGAACGGCCACCGCGTAGCCGGCGCCGGTGTAGCCGTACTGTGCGTGCACTTCCAGTCCGCCGACGAGCGGCAGACTCTGGTTGGCCAGGGCGTCCAGCGTCGGCCGTGCGTCGACGGCGTACTGGGCGCCCAGCGAGAATGTCTGCTGCTGCCAGTCCTCGTACTGGCTGCTGGGGGCCACGGAGAGCAACAACAACTCTTCCAGTGGCTCCAGACCCAGCGCGCGTCGCCCTGAAGACGAGGCACGCCTGCTATCTTTGGCCAATCGCCGGCGAGGCATGGCGCGGATCTCCCGTTGCCCGAACAAAATGCCGGACCCGTTGTGCAGGTTGTACAGGTTGTACAGGTGGAGTTGTCAGAAGAAAAGTGATTGGAAATCCCTGCCCCGACCCCGCCCTGAACGGGCCGGATCAACCCCGAATGGGGTATCCGTAGAAACTGTAGTTTTTTTCCCGTCCGAGGCGAGAAAAAAAGCGCCGATGCCGATGTCACACGCGGACAACGAGTTGCACTGCGGCCGCGGGGCAAGAAACCGGCTCGGATACGATTGCCGCATGCGTCCTGGCCAGCCTGCCGTGTCGAAAGCCAGCCCGCCGTGTCGCAACGTCAGCTCTTATCTTATCCCTTGATGGAGGAGGGAAACCGATCCAGCAGGTCCATGTGGTCGATCATCCACTCATGTGTATTCGACACGTTGTTGAATACTCGGGTCACCGTGATTTCAACGAGGAAAGACCTCAGCTTGCCGTTGCGGCGGAAGCTGACCGCGTAAAGTTGCCGGACGATTTCTCGCTCCTTGAAGTTCGTGACCAGGGGCGACCCGCCATAACGGACCCGCGCCTGGGGGCCTAGTTCCAGCAAGGCTCGCACGACCGGTGTTTGGGTATAGCTCCGCAAACCGCTGTAAAGCACGTCCTCGCGGGCATAGTGGCTCCAAAGGTTGTCGTCCGGCGGCAACCGGGCGTAAGACGTGACCGTCAACTGATGCGCCTTGTGCGGCTCTCCCGTCTGCAGCAGGTTGAACCAACTCAGGCAAAAACTCCGAGCCTGGCTCCGCAAGTGATACTGGTATATCGACCAATAGGTGGGAGCCGAAACGCCGCAACCCAGCGCAACCGCCAGACCCACCATCGCGGCGCGGCGGCCAATCAACTTTGGCCCATACCTCCGGATCCGCACCAGCGCCGCTACGCTGATCAACACGGCCAGGAGCGGTACAGACCAAAAGAGCGGATGTACGAACGCAAGCGGCGACGCCAGGCCGACCGCCAGGCCGGCGATCGCCGCCACGCTGAGCGGCCGATAGTCGACCGTCTCGCCTTCGACCGCGCCCGCTGCACTCGCTTCATGAAGTTTGGATTGCGACATGGCCGCTCCTTCGCTCTTGGCCCGGCGCCTTACTTGACCAGGATGTTCTCCATCCTCGCAAACCGCTGGCGCCGGGTGGCATACTTGATGATAAAATCGCCGTGGGGATCAAAGATTTGCAGCGAGTCGCCGCTGCGGCGGGCGAATGCTCCCCGCGACGCCCTCTGCATGAAAGCCAGCCATTGGCGGTCAGGGGCCAAGCCCAAGATCCGTTTCTCCGGCTTGAAGCCGCCGAACATGAACTCGCGGGCCAAGGGCGCCGTGTGCAGCGTCATGGCCGTGAAGCCAACCATGACCCAGCCGATCCACACGGCCAAAAAATAGCCGCCCAGAATCTCCACCAATTTGGGAAACCGCACCTTGACTCGCGAGGCAAAGTAGGTGGCCGTCCGCAGCACGATCAACCCCACGGCGAACAACCCCCACAAGGCCGAAAAGTCCCACAGAAACGTTCCCTGGGGAAACTGCTCGATCAACGCCTCGGCCACCGGCTCCCAAAAGTTCGTCGCCAGAAGCGCCGCCGTCACCACGTTGACCAGCGTGATGGCGTTGCTCCAGAGTCCCTCCGATCCGGCCATCGCGATCACCACGAACACGATCACCAGCAGCGCCGCGGGCAGCAGCAAGCTCATGGGTTCTCCTTTAAAACACGCATCAATTCGGGCAGCGAGGTCACGCCCTTGACCACCAGCACCAGCCCTTCTTCCTGGAGGCTCCGCATTCCCGCCCGGCGTGCGGCCTGTCGCAACGCGCTGAGGTCGCCCTGATTGGCCAGCACCGAGCGGAACTGCTCGTCCACCACCAGCAACTCGAAGATTCCCGTCCGGCCCCGGTAGCCGATCCCCCGGCAATCCGCGCAAATGTCCTTTTCCTCGGCGGGCGGCTGGGGCGGCCGGTAAAAAGCCTCGATCCGGCCCGCGGGAATGCCAAGTTGCTCCAGCACCTGCGGGGGCGGCGGATAGGGCTCCTTGCACGTCGAACACAACTTGCGGATCAACCGCTGGTTCAAAACGGCCACCAGCACCTCCGCGAACTGGTCGACCGGCGTCTGCAGCGCCAAAACGCGGGCCACCGCTTCGGCACACTCCTTGGCCTGCACCGTGCCAATGACCAGCCGGTCGACGCTCGCCTGCTCGAACAAAATGGCCGCGGTTTCCACGTCGGCCAAATCGGTCACCACGTACACGTCCGGGTATTCGCGGATCAGCTTAGGCAGGACGCTGGCCGGAGTCTGCCCGGCCGCGGCATCGTAGGTGGTCACCGGCACGTTTTCGACTTCCAGCTCGCGGCTGCCGGCTTCCTCGACGGCCACCGCGCCGCGGACATAGCGGTCCACGGCCGCCACCGACGCCGTCAGCAGGCTGGACAGGCCGTTGCCGGGCGGCGCCGAAACAAGGATCAGTCCCTTGCGCTGCTCCAGAACTCCTTTGAGTTGGTCCTGCATTTTTTCGCGCATGCCAAGTTCGGGCAGCCGGGCCCGTTTGACGCTGGGATCCTCGACCTGGATCAGCACGCGCTCGCCGGTGCGAGTGCCTTGGCTGATCAGCCGGCAAACATGCTTCTGCTTTTTTTCGAACTCCGCGCCAAAAGTCCCCTGCTGCCGGGCCCGCCGCTCGTTGACGTTCAATGCCGAAATGGTCTTGAGCACCGCCAGCACGGCGTCGCCCGTTTCGCGGTCCTGGTTCTCCGCATTATGCCACACGCCGTCGATCTGGTACCGCACGCTCACCGTTTGCTGGGTGTAGTCCAGCAGGATCGCGTCGGCCCGCTGGCTGAAGGCCGTGTCCAACAGCACCCGGGCCAGATTGAAAGCCGCCGATTGCTTGGCGGTGAGCAGGTGGATGGTGTCGTCGCGCTCCGTGGCCCCGCCGCGAGCGGTCAGCTCGACCGGTGGCCCCTCCTCCTGCGGCGGTTCCGCGGAGATCTTGATGCCCAACGGCTTGACACGCTCACTGAACCAGAACCGCAGATGCGGTCCGGTAAAGACCTTGAGCTCGTCGGTGACCAGGCTGTTGCGGTGCAGCACGTACAACAGGAACGGCACCGCGTAGGCCAGCACCATCAATGGGAAACCCACCCAGAAAGCGGCGGGAAAGCTCATCAGCCACATCAGCACCACGGCCGCCATGAAGCTGAACCACGCGATCTGGTTCCAGCGCCGGTACTCCAGCCTCAAGCGCTGACCGTCCTGGTTGATCCAGTCCAGCGTGCGGACCCACAGCAAAAACAGCAGCCAGAACAACGGCAGCTTGAACCAGCTCAGATAGAAGCCACTGCCGTGGGCGAACTCGCCCGGGTAGGTGGGAAAACGCGCTGCGTCCTGGGCCCAGGCCGGTTGTTCGAACAAACAGAGAGCCAGCGCGGCGGCCCCCAGCCAGGCGCCCCTGGCCGGCGCGGCGGCTTGAGCCCTCTCGGCACTCCCCTGTGCCGCACTGGCACATGCGCCGGCCCGGGCCATCCAATTACGAAGCATTAAAGAATCCCAGGTTGCCTGACCTCGATGCCTTTCAAAGCCATCCTCAACGCTTCGACGTTCGGCGCTACTTCAAAAGCCGTGGCCCGGTCGATCAAGTCGCGGTCGACCAGGCTCTTCAGGCTCATCGTAAAGTCCTGCATCCCCTCTTTTTCGCACATCCGAATCACGTCGCCCAGCTTCTCGTCCGATTCTTCCA
>JBBDNX010000257.1:0-5454 GCA_040877345.1 Pirellulales bacterium | reverse complement strand
CGCCTTCTGCGCGTTGTATAGGGCTTCGATCTCGCTCGCCTCGGCCGGCGTCGGCTCGCGCGCGGTACACAGCCGGAAGGCATGGCGGAGGCGATCGGCGTTGGTGGCGCCGCCTTCGTTCAGCGCTCGCAGCGCCAGCGCGCGGGCGCCTTCGGCCAGAACCGGCTCGTTCAAGGCGGCCAGGGCCGCCAGCGGCGTGTTCGAGCGCACGCGGCGGGCGCAGGCCACGTCGCCACTGGGGGCGTCGAAGCAGGCCAGCAGCGGATCGGGCATCGAGCGGCGGCGGAACATGTACAGCGACCGGCGGTAACGATCCGGAGCCGAGGCCGTGTCCCAGAAATCGACTTTGAGATCGCTCAGCGCCAGGAAGTTGTCCGGCAGCGGCGGAAAGAAGCTTGGGCCGCCCACCCGCTCGGTGAGCAGGCCGGAGGCGCTCAGCGTCAGGTCGCGGACGATCTCGGCGTCGAGCCGGAATCGCGGCCCGCGGGCGAGCAGCCGGTTTTGCGGATCCAGCTCCAACAGGTCGCCCGTGGCGCGCGAGCTCTGGCGGTAGGTCGCGGACGCCACGATCGAGCGCAGCAGGTGCTTCCGGCTCCAGCCCCGCTCCATGAACTCCACGGCCATCCAGTCGAGCAGCTCCGGGTGCGACGGCGCGCTGGCCCGCACGCCAAAATCCTCCGCCGTTTCGACAAGGCCGACCCCGAACACGGCCTGCCAGACGCGGTTGACGGCGACCCGCGCGGTCGTGGGCGCGCGGCGGTCGACCAGCCAGCGGGCGAACGCCAGCCGGTTCGGCTCGGCGTCTTCGGCCAGCGGGTGGAGGAAGGCGGGCGTGCCCGGCGTGACTGGTTGGGTGGGATGCTGCCAGTCGCCCCGGTCGAGGATGGCCGTCTCGCGCGCGTGCTCGGGCAGGCGCTGGGCCAGGTTGAGCACCGATTCGCCCTCGGGATACTCGGCCCACAGTTTTTCTACGGCCTCCTGGTGCGGCTTGAATTCGCCCGTGGCGGCCAGCCAGTGGCTGAACACGGCGCTCGCCTGGTCCGCGGTACGCTGGTCGGCGGGAATTTTCAGGATCTCGCGGAGGCGGATGG
Organism: Pirellulales bacterium; assembly: GCA_040877345.1. Classification (GTDB taxonomy): domain Bacteria; phylum Planctomycetota; class Planctomycetia; order Pirellulales; family JAICIG01; genus JBBDNX01. The sequence goes on along the minus strand of JBBDNX010000257.1, from coordinate 4,363 downwards.
GCACCTGCTCCTGGGTCGGATCGGCGGCCGCGGTCACGTCGAGCCGGAAGCGGCCCAGAAAGTTGTTGTGCCGTCCGTGGATGTCGGCCCCGCCATGCTTGAATCGCAGGGTGATCTTCAATCGAGTTGCGTCGGCCGAACCGACGGGGTTGGCGAACCGCAGCGAGGCGTACAAGCCTTGGTGGCGCCGGCCAGGGCCGCGGTCGGTTCCCCAGGCGGTGGCGTCGTCGCCGTCGATCAAAAACGCGGCCGGCCCGACTCGGCGCTTATCGTCCGCGCCCTTGCGGAAGAACTCGTCGATCGGCTGCTCCGGCAGGGCAAAGTCGGCCGCGGCGCCGGCCAGCTCGACTTTTTTCCATGGCTCGGAAGCCGCGGCGGCGAGCTGCATTTCGACCACCACCTCGCTGACCGCGAACGTCCCTTTCTGGCTGCGGCCGGGACCGCCGAACGGCAGGTCGCCGTGCGTGAGCGCGACCAGGCGGATTCCCGTAATATCGGCGAGCTTGGTCTCGGTCGTCACGTAGAGCTCGCCGTCGGTGGGGCGGAAGCCGAGCGTCAGCACGGAGTTGTCCGGCAGCTTTTGAGGATGGGCCAGGCCGCCGATCCATTCGTGCTCGATCGGCACCAGCGTCTCCCAGGCCAGCTCGGTGGAGCGGAGCTGCTGCTCCCACTCGGCCATGCGCTGCGGCCAGTCGGGGTGCTGGGTCTTGAACGCCGCCTCGAAATTCCGGACGCCTTCGTGAATCCGCGCAATCCGCTCTAGCTGCTCGGGCGTGTAAACCCAGCTCGTGGCCTCGTAGTCGTTGTTCAAAAACGCCAGCAGACCGTAGTACTCCTCATGCGCGATCGGGTCGTACTTGTGGGTGTGGCATTGAGCGCACTGGACCGTCAGGCCCAAAACGCTCTTGCCGATGCAATCGAGGCGGTCGAAGAGGCCTTCCATGCGGAACTGCTCGGCCAGGATGGCGCCCTCCTCGTTGACCATGCCGTTTCGCAGGAAGCCGGTGGCGACGCGTTGGTCCTGGGTGGCACCCGGCAGCAAGTCGCCCGCCAACTGCTCGATGAGGAACTGGTCGTAGGGCAGATCGGCGTTGATGGCGTGGATGACCCAGTCGCGCCACAGCCACTGGTTGCGCGGCAGGTCTTTTTCATAGCCGTCGCTGTCGGCATAGCGAGCCAGGTCGAGCCAGTGCCTGGCCCATTTCTCGCCGAAATGCGCCGAGCCGAGCAGTCTTTCGACCTGGCGTTCATACGCGTCGGCCGAACTGTCGGCAAGGAACTCGTCGATCTCGCGAGGCGAGGGGGCCAGGCCGATCAGATCGAGCGACAGCCGCCGCAGCAGCTTCGCGCGGTCCGCTTCCGCCGAGGGGCGCAGCCCTTGCTGTTCCAAGCGAGCCAGGACGAAGCGGTCCAGGTCGCCGCGGGCCCAGGCTTCGTCGGCGACCGCGGGCGCGGCGGGCCGCTCGGGTGGTATGAAGGCCCAGTGCTCGCCGTATTCCGCGCCCGCCGCGATCCAGCGCCGCAGCACGTCGACTTGTTCGGCCGAGAGTGGTTTGCCCGCGTCGGGCGGCGGCATGCGCTCGATGGGATCCTGGCTGGCGACCCGCGCCAGGATCGGGCTTGCGTCCGGCTTTCCGGGAATGATCGGCGGCTCGCCCGACTCGCCTCCGGCCAGCGCGTCGTCGCGGCGGTCGAGCCGCAGGCCCGCCTCGCGCGTGCCCGGATCGGCGCCGTGGCACTTGAAGCAATGGTCCGACAGGATCGGCCGCACGTCGCCCTGGAAATCGGGCGGCGGTTCAGGCGGCTGCGCGGCGCCGGCCCCCGCCATCACGCACCAGGCGAGTGCGGCCAGGGCGAGGCGCTTCCAAGGCAGCAGTAAGGCGGGGCTCTCGTACATGGTGCATTGCTCGTGTGGTGATCGCCGGCCTTGCAGTCGACGCGTCTTCGGCATGGAAACCGCAGCTACCCGCTATTGGTCGATTGTACCAGTTGCCGGGCGAGGCACCATGAAAGGACAGGCATTTTCCCGCCCGGAATGGGCCGGTAAAGTGATGGGGCGCACTGGTTGTAGAAGGAGATGAGTTCGATGAACGTCAAGAAGATCCCACTTAGCCGCCTGGAGGCGGATCCACGCGGGACCCTCAGTGAATGTGCCGACTCCGGTCAGGCCTTCGTTATCGAGTTGCCGGACCACCGCTTGGTTGCCATCCAAGGATTGGAGCCGGCAGGAGACGACTCGCTTACCAGTGAATTGCTGGAGTCCAACGAAGCATTTCAGAAGCTCGTTGCCAAGTCGAAGGCCAGCCCACGCAAACCCTTCCCGCCGGATTCCGGCCGCTAAGTCACGGCGATAAAACCGCCAATCGGTTTTGACGCTTTGGGCATCCTCCTATGAGTTGCCCCTCGCCGTTCATGCGCGCGGCCGACCTTGAAGACGATGCGTGCAATCGCATACTGTAGACGCGATCGAGTTTTTTGGACGGCCTTGCTTTTTCGCTGCCGAGACGGCTGCCCAGCTCTCGCTGCATTTTCTTGCTTTTCTTTGTCTTTGCCATTAGCTTAACGCCACTCCTTCACTGCACCACTTTACCAGGGAGCGAAGAAGAATGACAAGCTGGTGTAGGCGCCTGCGCCGTTTCCGTAAGGGGCGTGTCTCGCACATCCTCTTTCGCCCGCTTCCTGTGGAACGGCTCGAAGACCGTTCTTTGCTCAGCGGTTTCGCTCAACTAGAGGCGATTACCAGCACGGCCCAGAGCCCTACATTCGGCGCTGTTCTGGTGGCAACGGACAGCACATTCTTCATTGCCGATCCAGATGAGGGAGCCAATGCGGGCGCTGTGTATCAGTACGACCGGGCGACAACGGAACCGCGTCGGCGAATCGTGGCCCCTAACCAGCAGCTGTTTGCCTCGTTCGGCCGCGCGCTGGCAGTCAATCAACAGCACCTGCTTGTTGGTGCTCCCGGAGAGGCCCGGAACGCGGGAACTTCGTACGTCTACAATGCCGTTACGAGCGAACACGTGCTGACAATCGCTAACCCAACGCCCGCCGACCATGACCGGTTCGGCGCAGCGGTAGCGATCATTGGGGATACAATTGTCGTCGGCGCCCCAGGCGATGATACGGCTGGCAGTGATGCTGGAGCCGTCTACCTGTTCAATATTGACGGCTCTTTGCGGCGATCAATCTTCAGTCCCTCCCTGGCTGGCGGATTCGGCACCTCGGTAGCTGCACTCAGCTCCAACAAAATCGCTGTCAGCCAAGCCGAACGACAAATTGGCTCACAGATGTTCGCAACGGGCGAAGTCCATGTCTTCGACGTAACCAATCCGGATCTGCCCGCGGTTGTCGCATCTTTCAGTAGCCCGAATCTACCGGACCCGCGCGGAGATCGCTTTGGTTTTGTCATTGCAGGTATGGGTGGCGACGTTGTAGTGGCGGCGCCGCTGGCCCGTGATCCGTCAACCGGGACGGAGAACTCCGGCGCTGTCTATATCTTCGATGGCACAACGGCCGAGCGTCGCCAGGACATCGTAAACCCGCATCCGGAGCAGGACGGCGTCAATGGTGCCGTTTTCGGATCGTCGCTGGCAACTCACGATCAGCACCTACTAGTCGGAGCGCCGGGACACGATGTCGGTGAAACGATTAATGCCGGTGCCGCCTACCTTTTTATCGTCCCCGAGGATGAAGAGCCTCGGCAAGGATTTGTAAATCCAGTCCCTGCACGTCTCTCCTCATTCGGGCAAGCCGTGGCCTTTGTTGGCGACGACTTATTGGTATCCCGCAGCGGATCTACGGGAGCTATCGGGGGCCCGCCTCGGTCGTCCGGTTCTGTCTTTTACTATTTAGCCACTGAAGGAGCTAGCGGCAGTGCGGCCCACGACCTGGTGGGCGTCACCGCCCTGCGCAACGACCCGCTTTTCGCCGGGATCGACGGCAGCGGAGTCTCTGTGGCCGTGATCGATACCGGCGTCGATCTCAATCACCCGCTTTTAGCCCCGGGCGGCCTTGCCGCCCGGGACATCGCGGCCGGCATCGACCGCGTCAGTTGGACCCACCCGCACGGCACGCACGTGGCCGGCATTATCGGGGCCCGCGACCCGCAGATCGGCATTGCGCCGGGCGTGGGACTGATCGGCCTGCAAGTTTTCGTACACGCCGGCAATGGCGAGCTAGGGGCCCCGGTGTCGAACACCGAGGCCGCCTTGCGGTGGGTGCTCGATCACCAGCAGCAATACAACATCGTGGCGGTGAACATGTCGTTGGGCAGCGGGCACTACACGTCGGCCGACCAGGTGGCCTTTGGCGCGTATTCCGACGAGATTCGTGCGCTGGAGGCCGCCGGCGTGACAGTAGTATC
>JBBDNX010000256.1:0-5458 GCA_040877345.1 Pirellulales bacterium | reverse complement strand
CCAGGGCCTCTATGCCTTGCGGGCCACGGTCTACCTGGCGCTGATGGGCCCCCAGGGACTCCGCGAAGTCGCGGAGCTTTGTCTGCGCAAAGCGCACTACGCCGCGTCGGCGTTGACGACGGGCCGGCTGTCGCTGGCTTTCCATCGGCCGAGGTTCAAGGAGTTCGTGCTGCGCGACTCGCGGGGCGAGATCGCGGCGCTGCTCGACCAGGCCGGGCGGGACGGGTTCTTTGCCGGGGTTGAGCTGGGGCGCTGGTATCCGGAACTGGACGATTGTTTTCTCGTGGCGGTCACGGAAAAGCGGACCAAGGACCAGATCGACTCACTTGCCCGTTGCATTGCGTAGATGATTGGCAGACCAAGCAGGCGATTTGTGCTCCATGCGTAACACCCAAGCCGTTCAACCCCTGTTCGAGCTTTCCAGGCCGGGCCGCCGAGCCGCCAGGCTCCCGGCCAGCGACGTGCCCGAGCTGCCGCTTGACCAATTGCTGCCGGCCGCCGCCCTGGCCGAGCGGCCCGCCGAGCTTCCCGAACTGGCCGAGCCCGACGTGGTCCGGCACTTTACCAACCTGTCCACGCTCAACATGTCGGTCGATACGCACTTTTATCCGCTCGGCTCGTGCACGATGAAGTACAACCCCAAGCGCAACGAACGGCTGGCATCGCTGAGCGGGTTGGCCGACCTGCACCCCTATCAGCCCGAGGACACGTTGCAGGGTTTGCTCGAGCTGCTCTGGGAGCTGCAAGCCATGCTGGCCGAGATCGGCGGCCTGGATGCCGTTTCGCTGCAACCGGCGGCCGGGGCCCATGGCGAGCTGACGGCGCTGTTGGTGGCTCGGGCCTGGTTTCGCGACCGGGCCAGGAGCGGCTCGCCGCCGCGCATCAAGGTGCTCGCGCCCGACAGCGCCCACGGCACCAACCCGGCCAGTGCGGCCTTGGCGGGCTTTGAGACCATCACGGTCAAGAGCACTCCGCGGGGATTCGTGGACTTGGACGATCTTGCCGCCAAATTGGACGAGCAGGTGGCCGTGTTCATGATCACCAACCCCAACACCCTGGGCATGTTCGACCGTCAGATTCGCCGCATTGCCGACATGGTGCACGCCGCCGGAGGGTTGATCTACCTGGACGGCGCCAACATGAACGCCATCCTGGGGATCAGCCGGCCGGGCGATTTCGGCGCCGATATGATGCACTTCAACCCGCACAAGACATTCAGCGGCCCGCATGGAGGCGGCGGCCCCGGCGCCGGTCCGATCTCGGTCAGCAAGGAACTGGGGCCGTACCTGCCGTCGCCGGTGGTCGAGCGCGACGGCGAGCGGTTCCGGTTGGCCTACGACCGGCCGAACTCGATCGGCCGCGTACGGAGTTTTTTTGGCAACGTCGGCGTGCTCATCCGCGCCTACTGCTACATCCGCACGCACGGGCCCCATGGGCTTCGGCGCGTGAGCGAGAACGCCGTGCTCAACGCCAACTACCTGCTCAGCCGCGTCAAGCACATTTTCCAGGTGCCTCAAGGCGATCGCTGCATGCACGAGTTCGTGGCCTCGGCCGCCCGGTTGAAGGCGGAAAAGCAGGTCTCGGCCATGGACGTTGCCAAGCGGTTGCTGGACTTCGGCTTCCACGCGCCGACGGTTTACTTTCCGCCGATCGTCAAAGAGGCCCTGATGATCGAGCCCACGGAAACCGAGAGCAAGGAAACGCTCGATGCCTTCGCCGAGACACTGTTTCGCATCACCGAAGAGCCGGCCGAATGGCTCCGCGAGGCGCCGCACACCACCCTGACCAGCCGGCCCGACGAGGTGCAAGCCGCCCGCCGTCCGGTCGTTGCCTGGCGCCCCAAGGCAGAAGGATGAAGGATGAAGGATGAAGCCGGAGCACTTGAGCAAGACGCGATAATCCAACCCAAAACGCCCTGCCGACTGATTATGGACGACCCCGCTTCCGGCCCTTGGAACATGGCGGTCGACGAGGTCTTGCTCGCCAGCGCGGTCCGCGAGCGACGGCCGACGCTACGGTTGTACGGCTGGTCGCAACCGACCGTCTCACTCGGCTATTTCCAGCCCCACGCCGCGCGGAGCCAACATCCCGAAAGCCTGGAGTGTCCGGTCGTCCGGCGCGCCAGCGGCGGAGGCGCGATCGTGCACGATCGCGAGATCACCTACAGCCTGGCCGTGCCTGCCGGGCTCCCGTTGGCCACTGCTCCGGCGGCTCTCTATCGGCAGGTGCACTTGGCCTTTGTTCGCGCGCTGGCCGACGTGGGCATCGTGGCCAGGCTGCACGAGAGGCAACCGCCGCGGCCACTCAACCGCAGTGAATTCCGTTCTACGACCTCATTCCAGCGGTCGCGGATCGAACCGTTTCTGTGCTTCGAACGCCGCGCCGTGGGCGACATTCTGGTGGGGAGGGACAAAGTGGCGGGCAGTGCACAACGGAGGCGGCAGGGGGGAGTGCTCCAGCACGGCAGCCTGCTGCTGGCCGCGTCGCCGGCCGCACCCCGCCTGCGGGGCGTCCACTGCCTGAGCGGCCTGTGCCGCAGCGCCGCGGAGTGGGCCGACTTGTTCGCCCGGTCACTGGCCCTGGACCTGGCCCTCGAGCTGGAGCCCGAGGCGGTGCGATCGGGCGAACGTGCTGGGGCCGAGCGGTTGGCGGGCGAACGATACGCCAGCCCCGCCTGGACCCTCCGAAAATAAGCCGTTTGGGGGCGCTGGTTTGCAGAGATTTTTTTGACTATCTTGTTCCTTTTTGCTAGCATCTCAGCCTGGGTTGTGCCGCCCGGTGGACAAACTGTTGCAAAACAACGTGATACGACGTGCATCGGCCCCTCGGAGTGCATATAATGCTGGTAGCCTCGGCCCCCGGCCGGGGAAGCCCATCGATTCAGCGGTCTTGGCGGGTTAGTTTCGTTTGCGGCCCAGGTTCTGATCAGCGTTTGACGGCCAACGAGCCGATTTTCATCAAGGTGTGTCGTATGCGCGACCCGGCATTCATCTATTGCGATCCGCCGGGCCGCCGGTTGACTGATATGCGTCCACGGTCCAAGAGTGCATTCGGGATTTAGCAAAGGCTCGCCAAGCAGAGGGTTTGTTTCCGCTATCTTCGTTTCATTTTGGGGCTTGACCCCCTTAACCTCTGCGGAGCCGCGTCGTACCCATGGAAGCAAGACTTCGAGTTCTGGTGGGCAAGAATGCCGGTCAAGAGTTGTTGATCCCCGGCCCGAAATTTTTTGTTGGCCGAGCGGACGACTGTCAACTGCGGCCGCGCAGCGACTTGATCAGCCGGCACCACTGTGCCTTGCTGATTGAGGAGGGCTTTCTTGCCGTCCGGGACTTTGGCAGCAAGAACGGCACGCTCGTCAATAGCGAGCGGGTCGTTGGCGAACGCGAGCTCAAGGCGGGTGACAAGCTGACCATCGGTCCGTTGGAGTTCGAGGTCTGCATTTCCACTCCGGCGGCGTCCAAGAAGCGTCCCAAGGTCGAAAGCGTCAAGGAGGCGGCGGCCCGCACGGCCGAGGGGTCGGGCGACAACCTCGATGTGAGCCAACTCGATGTGAGCCAGTGGTTGACGGACAAGGACGAAAAAGCCGGCAGCGCCGATACGCGGGTGATCAACGCCAACGAGACGAGCGAGATCGACGTGGGCCAAGGCGAGGCCGCCACGGAGGATATCAACAGCCCTTCGACTCAGACAACCGCGAACGAACTGTCCGAGACGGTCGCCAAGAAGGGGCCCGACAAGCGGCAGCCGGGCAAGCTGCCCCCCGTACCGAAAAAACAAGGCGCCGCCGACAGCCGATCCGCTGCCGCCGACGTGCTCAGCAAGTTCTTCAAGCGGCGCTAGAATCATGCCGGCCGACGAAGACGCCCTGAAGCGGCGCTACCGGGAGTTTCTCGACCTGTTGCCGCTGACCACGGCCGTTGCCGGGCTGCCGGAAAACACCACCAGCCGCAGCCTTTCATCCGAGCAGATGGAAGCGCGGGCCCAAGTGCTGGCCAGCGCTTTCAAGCTGGCCAGGCAGACCGTCCGCGACGCCATCAAGGGCGGATCCTAGCGGGCTCTTGGCCGTTGCCGCCGCTCGAGCGGCCTTTGCCTGGAATCCGGTCGTTCTCGATGCACGTTTTTGTTGCCTTGACCCTACTTTGGGGGCCGACTTATAGTTGAGTAGTGCTCCCGGTCGAGCATGGCCTGGAACCCAACTCTCCTCTGCGGACACGAGGCGCCGGTTGAAAGCCGCAAAACGAAAACGTAAAGAGGCGGCCCTGCTGGGGCTTGGGCTGGATGCCGCCGATGGGCATACGCGTCTGACCCGTGGCAAGAACTTCGTTCTGTTCGGGGGCTCTGAGGAGACGCACTCGGTCATGCAGGAAACGGCGATCAAGATCAACGAGCATCTGGATCGTCAAGGCAAGCGGCTTGAGGATGTGTCGGCTCGTGAATTGACTGAAATCTGCCGCGAAATCGCGTCCTAGCCGGCCGGTTTTTGCTCGCCGGCCCTAGAGGGCGGGTGGTTGAAACCCAAGGGGCATTTCGTCGGTATTACCTGGCGGCCGGCTAGCCGGTAGCCGAGGATGACGTTTTGCCAGACGAAGTCCGCGACCTGGTCCGGCGGGGGCTTGCCAAAGACGAAGCTGCCCTGGCCGAACTCGTGGAGCGTTTCGGCGGGCAGGTCTTCGGCCTTTGTTACCGTTTGTTGGGTCACCGCCAGGATGCCGAGGACGTAACCCAGGAATCGTTTGTTCGCGCCTTTCGGAGCCTGGCGAGTTGGGACAACAGCCGCGACTTCGTCCCCTGGTTGCTGGCGATTGCCGGCAACCGGTGCCGGAGTTGGCTCGCGGCGCGTCTGCGGCGACCCCGGCCCACCGACGAAGTCGATCACCTGCCCGACCGAGCTCCCGACTACCAGCAGGCCCGCCACCTGGCCGAAGAGGTCGACCTGGCCCTGGCGTCCCTGCGCGACGAGTACCGCCAAGCATTTGTATTGTTTCATGAACATCATTTGAGTTACGCCGAAATTGCCGTCGCCATGTCGTGCCCCCTGGGCACGGTGAAAACCTGGGTGCATCGCGCCCGGCGGCAATTGGCCGACGACCTGCGGAGACGCGGAGTCGTAGAGGAGAACTATCATGCAGTGCGACGAATTTGAGCCGCGGCTCAACGAAATCCTCGATGCGCGTCGCCGGCCCCAATCCGACCCCGCGCTTGCCGAGCACCAGGCCCACTGTCCCGACTGCCGGCGGCTGGCCGCTTCGTACCAGGCCATGCTGGCCGGCGTTGCCCAGGCCAACGTGCCGCAAGCCTCCGGCAGTCTGGCCTCCGGCAGTCTGGCCTCCGGGAGTCTGGCCTCCGGCAGTCTGGCCTCCGGCAGTCTGGCCGGCCAGGTCCTCCTGCGGTTGCGGGCCGAACCCGCCGCGCCGCGACGCCGGCGGCTGAATCTCTCCCGCCGGGCTCTCCCCCGCCT
>JBBDNX010000255.1:0-5477 GCA_040877345.1 Pirellulales bacterium | reverse complement strand
CGGCAGATTTTCTTAGCGAAGGTGCTGCTATGTCCGACGCGTTCATCGAACCGGATCCTTCCCTCGAGCGGGCGCCGCTGAAGCCGGACGACCTGGTGTTCGTGGGCTTCAACTCGCGGGTCGCGGCCCTGGACCGGGCGAGCGGCGAGAAGATCTGGGACTGGACCAGCCCCGAGGGGAGCGGCTTCGTGGCGCTGATCCTTGACGGCGACCGGTTGATCGCGTCGGTCAACGGCTACACGTACTGCCTCGATCCGGTCACCGGCGTGGAGATCTGGCGCAATCCGCTCAAGGGCATGGGCACCGGCGTGTCCTGCCTGGCCTCCGTCCGCGCCGGGGCCTACGCGGGTCTCTACGCCATGCTGGCCCGCAAACAGCAGGACGACGATGCCGCCGCACATGCGGCCACGTGATCAACACTCGGTCAACGATCGCTCGGCCCGGCGGGCGTCGAGCCGTACAGCCAATCGAGGTCGACGATGGCGGCCTTGAGGTGGATGGGAATGCCTGCCGCGATAGTTTGTCGCCCGTTTGGGAGCTATGATCAGCGGATATGAGCATCATGAGCGATCGCGAGCTCTTCGTCGCCGCCTTGCAGAAGGAAGATCCGGCGGAGCGGTCGGCCTACCTCGTGGAAATATGCGGCGCTGACGCGGAGCTGCGGCGGCGCGTCGAAGTGCTCCTCCAAGCATACGACGACGCCGGCAGCCTTCTCAAACGCCCAGCCGCGACTGGCGAGGCCACCGGCCGTTACGACGTGGAGCCCCCTCGCGCTGAATCACCGGCCGGCGATGCAGTCGATCCGACGCGGGACCAGGCGCCTTCCTTAGAGGCCGCCGGCACCCAGATCGGTCCCTATAGGCTCTTGCAGAAAATCGGCGAGGGGGGCATGGGTACCATCTGGATGGGCGAGCAGGTCGAGCCCGTCCGCCGCAAGGTCGCGATCAAGGTCATCAAGCCCGGCATGGACTCGGCGCAGGTGCTGGCCCGCTTCAAGGCCGAACGCCAGGCCCTGGCCCTGATGGACCATCCCAACATCGCCCGCGTGCTCGACGCAGGCGCCACGCAGAGCGGACGGCCATATTTCGTGATGGAGCTGGTCAAGGGCGTGCCCATCACCCAGTACTGCGATAACCACCAACTATCGCCGCGCCAGCGGCTGGAACTATTCGTGCCGGTCTGCCAAGCCATCCAGCACGCGCATCAGAAGGGAGTTATTCATCGCGACATCAAGCCGTCGAACGTGCTCGTGGCCGCCTACGATGGCCGGCCCGTGCCGAAGGTGATCGACTTCGGCGTGGTCAAGGCGGTCGGGCAGCCGCTCACGGAGCGGACCTTATTCACGGGCTTCGGCGGCATCGTCGGCACGCTGGAATACATGTCTCCCGAGCAGGCCGAGTTCAATGCCCTGGACATCGACACCCGCAGCGACGTCTACAGCTTGGGGGTGCTGTTGTACGAGCTGCTCACGGGCACGACGCCGCTCGCCGGAAGGCGATTGAAGCAGGCGGCCATCACGGAAGCCCTGCGTGTCATTCGCGAGGAGGAGCCACCTCGCCCGAGCGCCCGCTTGAGCCAATCCAAGGACACGCTGGCCTCGATCTCGGCGCAGAGGAAGATGGACCCGGGCCGGCTGACGCGCCTGGTGCGCGGTGAGCTGGACTGGATTGTGATGAAGGCGCTGGAGAAAGACCGCTCGCGGCGATACGAGACGGCCAACGGTCTGGCACGGGATGTCGAGCGATATCTATCGGAAGAACCGGTCGAGGCATGCCCGCCCTCGGCCGCGTACCGGCTCCGCTCGTTCGCCCACAGGCACCGCAAGGGCCTGGTCACCGCCGCGACGTTCGCGCTCTTGTTGCTGATCGGGGCGGTGGCCAGCACCTGGCAAGCGGTGCGGGCGACCCAGGCCGAGCACGCGGCCACCACCCAGCGCGACGCGGCCCGGCGGGCGCGTGACGCCGAGGCCGACGCCCGCCGAGAGGCGACCCGCGAGCGCGACAAGGCCCTGGCGGCCGAAGAACGTGCGAAATCGGACCGGGCCGAAGCCGTTGCTGCACGCGAGCAGGTCCAGGACGCTTTGTATCGCAGCCTGTACGATCAGGCCCGCGCGGTGCGCCTGGCGGAACAACCTGGCCGCCGCTGGACCATCCTGGACTTGATCCGCCGCGCCGAGCAGATCCGCGGCCGCAACAACGCCGCCAGCTTGCCCATCGAGGCCGGAGCAACCCCGACGAGCGGCGCCGATCGCCCGCCGACCAGAACCCAGTTGCGCTCCGAGGCGGTGGCCGCATTGCTCCTGCACGACGGCCGTGTCGCCCAACAGTTCGGTGGCATGGCCCATGCCGTGAGCCCGGATGGACGCTTCGCCATCAGCCAGCGGGTGGACATGACGCGCGGAGGGGCAACCCTCCAGCTCGTCGATCTGACCACGTTCGAGGAGGTCGCGAGCTGGAAAGACGAAGTGGCCCAATCGCTTTTTGGCACGGCTTTGGCCCTGGGACCGGAAGGAAAGCTGCTGGCCTCCGTCACGACGAACGCTGGCACCGCCACACCGCTGCCGTTGAGCTTGCGCAACGTGGCCGTCGCGGAGCTACCGTCGGGCCGGCGGCTTCATCTATTGACGCTTCCCGAGTCGGCCGGGCAATCCGACAAGACGTTCTCGATGCTGCGGACTGTCCACTTCAGCCCCGACGGCAGGTACCTTGCCGGAGTGGTGTTCTCCCCGCCCAGCGCGCGGGTGGTTGTGTGGGACTTGCACGCCACTCCGCCCACGCATCAGTCGCTTGCCAGCCTGGCGCAATTGGCGACTCCCACGGTGGCGTTCAGCCCGGACAGCCGCTGGATGGCCCTTCCCGCGGGCCACAGGCACGTCACGCTTTGGAATCTGGCCGAAGCACGGGCCGAAGCGGAAATCGAGCTGGCCTCGCCGGCCGCCGGATCGCTGACGTTCGCTCCGCGTAGTGACCAGCTCATTATTCAATGCGCCCAGCAGGCCGGCCCCGGCCAGGTGTCCAGCGGGCTGGTGTTTTGGGATCTCAACGAGCGCCGCGAGGTCCGTAGGATCGATTCGGGCCAGTGGCTCAGCATCTCGCCCCTGGCGGTGGACCCCGGCGGGCGCTGGCTGGCACTGGGCGAGGTGGCCGGCGGAATCCGTCTTTTCGACCTGCGGGAGCAGATGCCGCCGATCCGATTGGATCACGGCGCGTTGGTACAGCTTGTGTCCTGGAGCCACGATGGACGGCGGCTCATCTCAGGCGGCTTGGACTCGCTGAAGCTTTGGGAATTTGGCGAGAGCACACCCACCACGATGGAGCGGCTGCAAATCCAGACCGGCGACGTTTCGGGCGCCCTGGCGTTCAGCCACGATCGTCGCTGGATCGCGCTGGATAGCACTCAGCCGCCCCAGGTGATCCTGCTCGACCGCGCCACCGGTTCTTCCGCGGCAACTTTCAAGCACGAAGACCGCGGCAGCCCCTTTCGGCTGCTGTTCAGTCCCAACAGCCGGATGGTGTTACGGCTCGGCCGCCGCGGCATGGCGGCCTGGGACGTCGAGCCGTCGGAGCCGCCGGCCGGCACGGCGCCCAAGCTGTCGACGGACAAGGCCGCCTGGTCCGCCGGGTTTATGCCGGATGGAGCAGTGATCGTCGGCGGGGCAGACGTGCCCAATGCTCGGCCCATGGCTTGGGACGCCGCCACGGGCCGCGCGGTTTGGACAGGCGAACCGCAACCGGGCACCATGGCGGCCGTAAGTCCCGACGGGCGGTGGGTGATGGCAGTGGCGAGCATTTCGACCAGCACCGAGCGGACAACGCCGCTCGTGGACCTATCGAGCGGACGCGCAGTGCTTCAACTCAGGCGGTGGGCTGGCGAAGGAATGTCGAGCAGCATGGCCGAATTCAGCCCGGATGGCCGTTGGCTGGCGTTGTTCGAGCTGGCCGGCATGGCTGGACCAGCGAGGACGGGCGATACGCTGTTGTCCGCGGTGCGCGAAAACGAGGAGTGGATCGCGACCATCCACGAAGTTGCCAGCGGCCGAGAGCAAACGACCGTCAGCGGGCTTTCGGGCCTGGAGCGGTTCGCTTTCAGCCACGATGGCCGGTATCTGGCGGTGGGCCAGCGCGGCGGCACGCTGCGGCTCTGGGACGTGACGAGCGGCGAAGAGTTGTTCGCCTGGCAGGCCTGGCCCATCGATCCGGACGAGGGCAACATTGCCCGCAATCGCCTGTGGGCCTTTACTGCCGACCGCGCCTCACTGGCCGTTTTCGACTCGCAAGAAAGCCGGCTGCGGTTTCTCGACCTGGAGCATTTGCGGCGGGAGCTGGCCGCGATTGACCTGGGTTGGTGACAGCCTCCGCACAGAGAAATGATGCTCATTTCTGTTCCGCGTCGGCTGTCACGCCGATGATTCCGTAGCGAACGGGGCAGGCGATATCGATGCGGCGCCCCGCCGGCAAGGAGGCCACCGCGCTGACATCCTCGCTTCGCGCCGAAGCGAATCTGAGCTTTTCCGTGCCGCGGGCCGTGAGCAAGAGGCGGCTCACCCGCTTCCCGTTCGTTTCAATGATGCCTTGCCACGTCAGCTTAACTTCGTGCGAGTCGCCAGGGCCGGCATTGGCCATCTCGTCGGTGAAGACTTCGGATTCGCCATGCAGGCGCCAGATCGTGGATGTGCCGTCCTCTTCGCTGTCTGCCCAGAACTCACATCGCCTCAAATCGGATGCGCCGCCGCACGGATTCGAGAGCGGCCGGACGTCGAGCTGCCCCAGATAGGCGTAGGTCACGCATAGTCGGCCCAACTCGTCCGGCAGACGGACGCGGCCGGTGCGAGCACCGGCCAGAGCCTGCGCCACTGCCTCTTGCGTCGCGACAGGCACTTCGAAGCGGTCTTCCACGTATTGCTCCTGGCTCACCGTGTCGGCTGCAGGTTTGCCGTCCGGTGCCAGCGCCCGCCCGAACAGCCTAGCCACGACGGTGCCCGGCGGAAGCGGCGGCTTCGCGGGGCAGCTCTTGCCGGGCGAGTGGCGTTCGGCCGGCGGCAACGCCTCGCCGGTGTCGCCGATATCGTCCAGCCTCGCGGTGGGGAACCTCATGTACCGCTCCGCCGGCACGAGGCGCCGTGCGTCCGGAAATTGCTCGAAGCGATCCAGGGAGTGGTCGAGGAACGCCAGAACACTCTGGTCGTCGTCAAACATCAGCGCCCAGTGGAGCACTTTGCCGGCCGAGTTCACGACACAGATCCCCTGCGGCGCCGGCTTGGAACGTCCGATCTCGCGATATAGGCGTCCCTCGTCATCGTGCCCCGGTTGGTTGACGAGGGCCGCCTTCAGCGCGACGGGCACGAAGTCGGCCCGGATGCGGCGAATCACTTCCGGGTTGGAGAACACCGCCTCACGGGCGGCACCTGCGAACACTCAGCAGCGCTCGTCGTCGCCCGGCCGGGCGATAAAGACCCAGACGATGAGCGGCTTGTTCTG
>JBBDNX010000254.1:514-1084 GCA_040877345.1 Pirellulales bacterium | reverse complement strand
AATCGTTGACGGTGATCCGGCCGGATGGGTCCGCTTCGACACCCGCCGCATCGAGCGCCAGGCCGTCGGTGTTGGGCACGCGGCCCACAGCCACGAGCACGCGGTCGCAACGAAGCGGCTCCTGCCCGTCCGCCTCGACGACGGCGCCCTGCTTGCGGGCGCGTGCGGCGGTGACCCGCGTCGATAGCCGCAACTCGATCCCCTGCTTGGCAAAAATCTTGGCGGCCTGGGCGGCGGTTTCGCCGTCCATTTCCGGCAGGATGCGGTCGAGGTATTCCAACACGGTCACCTTGGCTCCCAACCGCCGCCAAACAGAGCCCAGCTCCAGCCCAATCGCCCCGGCGCCGATGACGACCAGGTGCCCCGGAACCTTGTCGTAGGCCAAGGCCTCGGTGCTGGTGCCGATGTACTCGTCGTCGAACTCGACCCCCTCGAGACCGCGGGGCTTGCTGCCGGTGGCGATAATGATGTGTTTGGCTTCGAGCTGAACGGGTTTCTTCCCCTCGACGGCGAGGCGGCCGGCCGACTCGAAGCGGGCCTGCCCCTGGTAACGCGTGATCTTCCGCTGCT
>JBBDNX010000254.1:0-504 GCA_040877345.1 Pirellulales bacterium | reverse complement strand
CCTCGACACCCTTGGCCAAGCCGCCGACGATCTTGTCCTTGCGCGACTGCATGGCGGCCAGGTCGAGCTCGACCCCGCGGCAGCGGACGCCGTGCGCGGCGAGGCTCTCCTTGGCCTCGTGGTACAGCTCGCTCGACTCCAGCAGGGCCTTGCTGGGGATGCAGCCGATCCGCAGGCAAGTGCCCCCCAGGGCGGCCTCTTTCTCGATGCAGCCCACGTTGAGCCCGAGCTGGGCGCCGCGGATGGCGGCCACGTAGCCCCCTGGGCCGGCGCCGATAACGATCAGGTCGTGCTGTTGGCGTGTCACGCGGTGCAGGCCCTGGTCAACGTGGCGGATGGGTCAGACTTCGAGCAGCATGCGGGGGGGCTCTTCGATGCAGTCCTTGACGTGCCGCAGGAAGAGCACGGCCTCGCGGCCGTCGACGATGCGGTGGTCGTAAGTCAAGGCGACGTACATCATGGGCCGGATGACCACCTGGACGTCGCGGGCGACGGGCCGGTCCT
>JBBDNX010000253.1:0-1084 GCA_040877345.1 Pirellulales bacterium | reverse complement strand
AAGCTGGTGGTCAGCAACAGTCCCAGCGCCGCCGCCACGTACCCAAATAGGAACCAAAAGGCCGTGTACCGGCGGCCGGTGTCGCCCGCGGGGATCAAGGCCTGACCCAGTCCGAACAGCGGCAAGGCGGCCAGCGAAAAGTAGACCACCCACAGGCCTGGTGCATGGGGGCGGGCGCGGTTGGCTTCGGGATCGGCGAAGAGGCTTCGAAACCAGGCCTTCAGCGTCGGACGCTGGGGGCCGGGCGGTTGATCCGGGGCCAGCGGGTCGTCGGCCAGATCGTCCAGAGCGCTGGGCGGCTTGTCACGAGTGGTCTTGCCTGCCTGTCTTTCGTCAGGCACCGCCTCTTCCACGGTTTCACGGTCCAGGCCGGCGATGTCCAGCAGGCCGCGGCCCGAGGCGTCTTGCCTGTCGTCGATCAGCGTGCAGTCCCAGGTCAGCTTGTGGGCGCACCACCAGACGATGCCCATCAACACCCAAGCCACCACGGGCGAGTCGAGAAAGCGCAGCATGGCCAGCGCGACGGCAACCGCCAGCGCGGCGCCATACAGGCTTGCTTTTTCCGCTCCCTCCTCGATCGCAATGCGGGCGATCAGCACGGCCCCCACCACGAACCAGAACATGATCCAGTTGATCCGCCCGGCGTACTGGCCCTGGTAAGCGACTTCAAGCAGGAAAAACACCAGGCTGCCGACCAGGCACATGATCAAGGCCGGGCTGATGGCAATGACCACGTAATCGGCCAGCGTCATGTGGAGACGGCGGGATGCCATACCAACCTATCGTAGCAAGTGCTGGCCGCAGAGTGCAGCAATCTCGTCTTCGCTGGAAACCCGGCGGGCTTCGATGCCCTGCGCCAGCAGCAAGCCGGCGTGCTGATTGAACTCGTAGTCGTCGAACGAGATCACCACGGCGGCCACCGCGTAGCCCCGCCGGCGCAGCGAACCGAGTGTAAAGGCGGTCTCCGGCGGCACGGCGGGCAGCACGGCCACCACCGTGGCGTCGCGCGGCAGGCGGCCCGACATCTCGCCGATCAGTTGGTCGAACGACAGCCCGTCGGTCAGCTCGACGCGGGCCAACGTTT
>JBBDNX010000252.1:0-5504 GCA_040877345.1 Pirellulales bacterium | reverse complement strand
CGTCGGCCGGGTAGTCCTTGTTCAGATCGCGCGGGTCGACCGTGGCGTGAACGATCCGCTTGCCGGGCGGAATCTCCGGCGCAAAGATGGTCCGCGTCAAGCTGGCGCCGACCGCAAACACCGCGTCGCACCGCCCCAGGTAGTCGACCACCATGTCGGTCCGGGCGTAGCCGCCCACGCCCAACGCCAGCGGGCTGCGCTCGTCGAAGGCGCTCTTGCCCAACAGCGTCGTCATCACCGGGGCGGCCAGCAACTCGCTCAACTCGCCGAGTTCCGCCGTCGCCTCGGCGTACAGCGTTCCCTGCCCGGCCCAGATCATCGGCCGCTCGGCCGACAACAGCAAACGCACCGCGTCGCGCACGCCGTCCGGATCCGGTCCGGCGCGCAAACGGGGCACGGCTTCGTAGTTCAGCAGGCCGGGAAACTCTTCGGCCGCCACGTCGACCGGAACCTCTAGCAGCACGGGCCCGGGCCGCCCGCTGCGCAAGAGCGTAAAGGCCCGCCGCAGCCGGTCGGGGATCCTGGCCGCCGACGGGAACCGGTCGGCCCACTTTGTGGTGGCCGCGAAATTCTGCACGGCGTCGAACGTGGGAGGCACGCCCACCTGCCCGCGGCCCGCGTGGCCGGGCAGGAACAACAGCGGGCTGGAATCGGTGTAGGCCTGGGCGATCCCCGAAAAGCCGTTTTCCGCCCCCGCGTTCTGCTGGACGGTGACCACGCCCAGCGTGCGTCCATTGGTGGCGCGGCTCATCCCGTCGGCCATGTTTTCGGCCACCCGCTCCTGCCGGGCGACAATGGGCCGGATTCCCTCCTCGGCCAGCGCGTCGAGGATGGGCGTGTACGGAAAGCACAGGACCTGCCTCACGCCTTCGGCCTTCAATATCTTCGCAATCACGCCGGCGCCGTGCATGGTCAATCGCCTCCGATTTTGTTGTTTGCGCTCACTACTATGACGACTTCCGCTTCGCCTCGCCAGAAGCAAAGGCGGAGGTCTTGCCACTTTTGGTTCCCGGCGGCTTGACCGGCTTGCGATGACGGGGAAAGTCGGTCATCTTGAGAACCTTGGTCGCCCAGGCTCGGCCGCCCAGTTTCCAGCATCCAGGAGTCGACCAACCGTGCGCGAGATCGGCTACGGAGTGATCGGGCTGGGATTTTTTGGCGAAAAGCACGCCGAAGTGGCGGCCTCGCTGCCGGGCTTGAACCTGGTGGCCGTCTGCACCCGCCGCGACGCGCGGCGCCGCGAGATCAAGCGGCGGCTGGGCGTGCCGCGCGACTATCGCGATTACCGCGAGTTGTTGGCCGATCCCCGGGTAGAGGCCGTCAGCGTGGTCACTCACGTCGACGACCATGCGGCGCCGGCTATCGCCGCCTTGCGGGCCGGCAAGCACGTGCTATTGGAAAAGCCGATGGCCCGCACGGCCGCTGAATGCGATCGGATCATCGCGGCGGCCGAGAAAGCCGACCGCACCCTGATGGTGGGCCACATCTGCCGCTTCAACCCCCGCTACGCAATCGCCCGCGAGCGGATCGCCGCCGGGGAGCTGGGCCGCGTGGTCTCGATGTACGCCCGCCGCAACATCCCCGCCGAGCGCAGCCGGAGCGTGCTGGCGAACATCGGGCCGCTGCTGGGAGACGGCATACACGATTTGGACCTGATGCTCTGGATGTCCGGCGCCAAGGTGCAGTCGGTGTATGCCGTCACGCACAGCGAGCGAGGCCTCAAGAACCCCGACATCGGTTGGGCGATGTACCGCTTCGACACGGGCGCCATCGGCGTAACAGAAAACGTCTGGTTCCTGCCGCCGGGGACTCCCTTTCGCATCCACGAGCAGCTCGAGGTCATCGGCACCGAAGGCGCCGCCTACGTACACGGCAGCGACACGAACCTGGTGATTCAAGGCCCCGGCGGCGTCGATAGTCCCGACACGCTCTATTGGCCCTACCTGCACGGCGAGCCGGCCGGCGCGTTGCGGGCCGAGATGGCCTACTTCGCCGACTGCCTGGCCAAAGGCTCTCGGCCCAGCGTCGTGACGCCCCAGGAGGCCCGTGCCGCCGTGGAGGCCGTCTCGGCCGCCGAGAAATCAGCCCGCACCGGGAGGATTGTCAGGCTGTGAGCAGTCGCTTGACTGTCCTTGGCCCTCGGGGTTATCCAACAGCTCTTGCAAGCGATTGCCCAGCTCGGCCGGCAGCCGGTCGCGCCATCCGGCATCGATGAGCCCGACGTCCAACATGTCGAGCAAGTGTACCTGGTCCTTGCGCCGAAACGAGGTCAACGTCATCCGGACCAGCGCCTCCAATGACAACACGCGAAACTGCGGGGCCTGCTCGGAGTCGGTCACATCCGGCGCCGGGAGTGCATGGTCCGGGCGCACTTTCTCATTGGCGAATACGACTTGCACGGCGTCGCGCGCTTTTGCCTCCGGGCCGTCCAGAAAAAGTTCCACCCCGGCCACGTGCCTGCGGATGAAACCCGCTGAGCTGAGCGCGCGGTCCGCGGCGTCAAGGTCCGCGCGGCGCAGAAGGATATCCACGTCCTGCGTGTTTCGCACGGCCGCCTGGTCCACGCGGGCCACCCAGACCGCCACGGCGTTCCCGCCTGCCACCGCGTACCGGACGCCCTCGGTCTCCAGGGCCGCCGCCGCACGGATCAGGCGATCGCGAACCCGCTGCACTGCGCGGACAACCTGCTCGAAGGAAAACGGGCCAAGCCGCGGGACACTCATAACCGGCGGTCACATGAGAGAAAGGACCGTCATAGACCCGCCGCAAGAAGTCGGCGGCACGCAGCCTTGCTACGTTTGGGACAACGACTGGTTTCGAAAGCACAGCGATTCAAGTCTATCCCGTTTGGGGTTTGCCGTCAAAGGCGACTGAATGGCACGGCCACGCCGCGGCACGAACAGGAGCTACGAAATCAACCGGTAAAAATCGTCGTCGGCGATGTTGGCTCCCGTGAGAACCACGCAGATCGGCTCTTCGAGCGAAGCGATGCCCGAAGCCACCAAGGCCGTGGTGATCGCGCTGGAGGGTTCGACCAGCAGGCCCTGCTGCTGGTACAGGTCCTTCATGGCCGTGCGGATCTCCGCCTCGCTCACCAGGTGTACCGGGATATTGAGCTCGGCAATCCGCTCTTGGACCTTGGCGTGCGGCTGGTCCAGCATCAGGCCGTCGGCGATGGTTTTGGAACGGGCATGATCGTGGCGGGCATACGTCGGGTAGTTGTACGGCTCGCACGCGTAGAGCGCGAGTCCGGCGGCGTGCTGTGACAGGTAGTCCGTTATGCCCATCAGCAGGCCGCCGCCCCCCAGCGGAAACACCAGCGATTTTAGTCCGGGAATCGCCTGCAACACTTGTTCGACGATCTCCTGGTAGCCATCGGTCCACATCGGATCGAGATGCGGGTGGACGAAGTAGGCGTCTTGCTCGGCGGCCAGCCGGGTGGCCGTCTCCAGCAGCTCCTTTCCGCCGCCGTCGATCTTCACCAGCTCGACTCCCAGCTCGCGGAGCTTGCGGTCCTTGGCCGCGGAGATCGATTGAGGCACCACGCCCAGCATGCGGAAGCCGTACTCGCGCGCCGCGACGGCGGCCCCGATCGCCGTATTGCCCATCGAAGGGACGACCAGCGGCGGCTTGCGGCCCTCGCGCTCGAGGCGCTCCAGCAGGTGCTTTGCGCCGCGCAGCTTGAAGCACCCCGACCGCTGCAGGAACTCGCACTTGGCATGGACCTGGCGGCCCGGGCAAAGATTGCTCAGCCTGATCAACGGCGTTTCGATCGTGGGCAACATCAAGGCGAGGCCGCTTCCGCTTCAGTCGATCGGACCGGCAGATCGAAGTAGAACACGCCCTTGCTGTCTGCTTCGGTTCCGGCCAGCTCGGGCGGAATCAACAGGCGGTCGCCCAGGATGGTTTGGCTCTGGATCGAACCGTCGGGGCCGGTGACCAGGAACTCGGCCGGGTGGACGAAAACGATCGGCTTGCCGTTCTCCCGCGAGCGGGCCTGCACGATCGGATCGTTCGTCTCCGGGCCGAACATGCCGCCGGAAGGACAGATCAAAAACTCGGCGCCCCGGTCGCAGAGCCGCTTCACGATGTCCGGCTCCGTCCGGTCGGCGCAGATCATGACCCCGGCACGGCCCCAGGGCGTCTCGAAGACCGTCGACTCGCCGCCCGGCTTGTTGCGCTCCAGCTCGTGCTGGAGCTTCTGTTTGCGGTACTTGCCGATCAGGTCCCCGTCCGGGCCGATCAACAGGGCCGTGTTGTACCGATCGGGGCCGTCGGCCTCGAGCAGGCCGGCGACCAGGTGGATCCGCAGCTCCTTGGCCAGCCCGCGGAGGCGGCCGACGTACTGGCCATCCGGGATCGGCTCGCCCAGGGCGCGGTACTCGGCCAGCGGAATGGTCTTGTCCGCGATGGCATAGCCGTCGAGAAAGCACTCGGTGGTGCAGACGAGCCGGGCGCCGCCCGCGGCCGCCTCGCGGATCAGCGGCTCGGCCCGCCGGTAGTTGGCCTCCTTGTCGCCGCGAATCCACTTGAGCACGACGCCGGCCACGCGGACCGTGCTTTCGGCCGTCGGCGAATCCGGTTGCCGCTCGTCACCTGCCGCCTGAGCGGCCGCGCCCAGGCTCAAGACGGCGGCACAGCATCCCAGAATGGTCGCTTTTAGCATCTGGGCGCGTCCGACTGTTCTTGCCGACGGATGATCGGCCATCGCCGTGCCTCCCGTCCAGGTTGCTCTTCATTCCAGCGGTTTTGGCTGAGCGTCGCGCCATTGGGCTTCGCTCACCGCGCTCTTGCGATGGACGAGCACGTGACAGCCGAGCATCCCGCCGACGACGATGTCGGGCAGGTTGTCGCCGTTCACGTCCACCAGGCTGATCTGCCGGCCGATGCCGGCCTCGCCGTCGGCCTGGTACGGCACCCAGTCGACCCCCTCGTCCGTCCGCGTCAGGCGAAACCAGTACACGACGGCGCCGGCGTCCCACATCGGGCTCTGCTTGTGGTGCGACCAGTACGTCTTTCCCGTGACGATGTCCTTCAAGCCGTCGCCGTCGATGTCGGCCAGCGCGACGGAGTGCGGCTCGCTGAACACCAGGCCGTAACGATTCTGCGACGGCTGGTCCCCCATGATCAGGTGCTGGCGGAAAACAGGCTCGGCTCCGCTGCGATCCTGCTCGTACCATGCCAATCCAAAGTGGTGCGCGGCCAGGCTCGTGATGACGTCGTTGTCGCCGTCGCCATCGACGTCGTCGACGTGCATTTCGGCTCCACCGTAGGCGTCGGTGAACGCGACTGGATGAAACCGCCAGGCCGACTCCAGCGGCGATTCGGCCGGCTGCTCGAACCACCCCGCCGCCGTCACGATGTCGCCCAGGCCGTCGCCGTTGACGTCGCCGACGCCCAGCCCATGCCCAAAGCGCTCCGGGGCCGCCTGGTCGGACACGCGATGAAACGTCCAGGGCTCGAAGGGATTTTGCCAATCCACGGTGGCAAAGCCGAACGATCCG